>JAPLMC010000005.1 GCA_026387215.1 Candidatus Omnitrophota bacterium | reverse complement strand
TACTCTGATTGTTTTCATATAAACCTCCAAAATTTTGTGAAACAAAATTTTATCCCGAGAGCCCTATCTCGTAGCATCATTTCTACCTGATAGCGAGTCAGGACAAGGGACTATTTAGGTCTTACAATAAACTCCTTCTTTTTATATATTAAACGAATACCCTCTTTAGTTATATCTTTAACTACAATATTTCCTTCTCCTGCTTCAGTACCTACATTAATAACATCTTTTATATCATATACCTTATTATTTATGATTGCCTGAGGCCTTGAACTTTTCCAAACCATGCCCTGGAATAACATTTCCGGAAGCGTCACATTCTCATCCACTGGTTCTTCTTTATATTTTGCCATATCATCAAAAGGGCTTTTAAAAGGAAATCTTTCGTTCTCGACATTATAAATGATTTCATTTTCATCCTTGGGCACACTTGCCTCCAGTATCTCCACTTCTTGCCATTTTTTATTGAATTCCTTTCTGGAAAAAACTTCATCATCAGTATCGCCCTTTTTAAATTTCATAATACCTATGACAAGGGCCACCAATACCAATGCGCTTATGGCTATGTATTCTGTAGTATGCTGTTTTTGGGACATCTGTTCTGCCATAAACTATTCCTTCCGCATAATAGTACTTATAACAATATTCGCCTTTATATCAAACGCTTTAAACTGTATGGAATTTTTTTCAAATTTATCTTCTAAATCCAGCCTTTTCATATTAACGCTTTCAATCTTTAGAAATTTTTCTGAAGATTCTATTGCTGCGATAAACTTACCAAACTGATTATAGGTAACAGTCATATCAACTATCACAGATAGTTTTGTATATAATCCGTAATCCTCCGGTTCTCCAGGCGTTATAGAGGATATCTTTATATCCTCTTTTGAAGCCATATTAGATACCATACTTAAAAGCCATGAAACGCTTTGGGCATCAGGGATTCTTTTGTCATAAATTTTTATATGTTTGCCTAAACCTTTTATCTTGCCTATAAGGACATTTTTATCTCTTTCCTTTAATATATCAGCTCTCATGGTTTTGTTTCTCTCTGCAAAAGGCATATAAACAAACGGAATGCCTATTGCTAATACCAAAACTACAATAATAGCGTTTACTATAACAATCTTATTCCATCTTTCATTTCCATTCTTTTTTATTTTCATATTTACGGACCTTTGAAATATATTTCAAAACTTGAAACATCTATTTCATTCATTTTCATTCTTTTAACAGACACTATATCAACCTTTGACATGCCTTTGTTTATACCTTTTGCCTCTCTTAGTTTGTTCAAAAAGATATCGATAATGCCTTTTTCACTAACCTTCTCATCTACGAGATAGTAACCCTTTATACTAAGAAACCTGGTGATTTTAGACGGTTTCTTCTTATCTATCTTTTCTTCAAAAACCACCTCAGACAACCACATATCTGTTGGTATTATGCTTATTAGATCCTGTAGCCGAGGAGTAAAATAAGTTCTGCTGGCTATAAGATTTTCCATTATATTTTTTCTTGATTCCATCTCATTTTTAATTTTCTCCAGGTCAGTTATGTTTTCACTTTTTACATTTACCTCGATCTTTGGTCTTTCGAACAATGTCTTATTTAATTCATCGGTGAGGGGCATAATAGCCCTAAGGACAAAAACCTTGAATACGATTAATAAAAACACTGCCAGGGACGCCTCAAGAAATATTGCTTTTATAAACAACTCTTTCTTTTTATAAACAAGTAATTGCTTTCTGCATAAATTTATATCTATAAACGGATCTGCCAGCCCTCTAAGCGCAAGGCCGAAACATATGGCTGCTCTTGCAGGCACAACTCCT
>JAPLMC010000023.1 GCA_026387215.1 Candidatus Omnitrophota bacterium | reverse complement strand
TATTGTAAAAAAATCATTGCCAGCGTCTGAAGTAATAAAAAATGCCCCAAGCAAAGAAAATAATTTATTTAAAGTTCCAAAGATTATAGACACTGAGGCATGATGGAATTAAATACCCTTACCGCGCATACTCTTATAGAACTTCTTAATAAAAAAGATATCTCGCCTATAGATATATGCAATAGTATTATTAATAAGATAGAAAAGACAGAAAAAAGCATAAACGCTCTGGCGCACTTTGATAAAGAAAAGGCTTTAGAGAGATGCAAAAATCTTAAAGAAGGCGTTAATAAAGGCGAGCTTTGGGGCATTCCTATTTTTATAAAAGATAATATCTCTGTTAAAGATGAGCTCACCACTTGTTCCTCAAAAATTCTTAAAGGTTTCAAACCCCCTTATAATGCCACTGTAATAGAAAAACTCATAGATATAGGCGCAGTATTAATGGGCAAAACCAACATGGACGAATTTGCATTTGGCTCATCCACTGAGACTTCGTGTTATGGCCCAACCAGGAATCCATGGGATTTGGAAAGAATTCCAGGAGGTTCATCAGGCGGTTCTGCAGCAGCTGTGGCAGGGGATGAAGCTATTTTTGCGCTTGGTTCAGATACAGGCGGTTCAATAAGGCAGCCAGCCAGTCTTTGCGGCGTAGTTGGCTTGAAGCCTACATATGGAAGAGTTTCCAGATACGGCCTTATAGCGTTTGCATCTTCTTTGGACCAGATAGGGCCGATTACAAAAGATGTAGAAGATGCGGCAATTTTATTAAAAGCCATATCAGGCTACGATGAAATGGATTCAACTTCTGCTGATGTTCCTGTCCCAGATTATGTATCATGCATAAAGAAAAGCATTAAAGGCTTAAAGATAGGCATACCAAAGGAATACTTCATCGAAGGTATGGATGCAGAAGTTAAAAGCTCTATCAAGGTAGCTATAGAAAAATTAGAGGAATTAGGTGTAGTTTGCGAAGATATGAGTTTACCGCATACAGAATACGCGGTAAGTGTCTATTATTTAGTTGCAACAGCTGAAGCTAGCTCAAACCTTGCAAGGTTTGACGGAGTTCAATATGGCCTTAGGACAGAAAATATAAAATCAATCATAGATATGTACAAGAAGACGCGCAAAGAAGGGTTCGGGGACGAGGCAAAGCGCAGGATTATTTTGGGGACATTCGCTCTTTCCAGCGGATATTATGATGCATATTATTTAAAAGCATTGAAAGTTAGAACGCTGATAAGAAGAGATTTCAATGAGGCGTTCAAGAAATTTGACGCAATAGTTACACCTACTTCTCCTACTGCTGCGTTTAAGATAGGGGAGAAAACAAACGACCCTCTTACTATGTATCTTTCGGACATATTTACAATCTCCGCAAACTTGGCAGGTATCCCCGGGATATCCATACCATGCGGATTTACAAAAAATAATCTACCCGTAGGATTTCAAATACTCGGAAAGCCTTTTGACGAAGAGACGATTCTAAAAGTAGCGTATAATTATGAACAAAACACAGATTGGCACAAAAGAAAGCCAACTTTATAATATGCCATACGAAATTGTTATCGGATTAGAGGTTCATTTGCAGCTCAATACCAAGAGCAAAGTATTTTGCGGATGCAGCACGGATTTTGGCTCTGCGCCTAATACTCAGACCTGTCCCGTATGCCTTGGTTTTCCTGGCAACTTGCCTGTTTTAAATAGGAGAGCACTGGAACTTGGAGCGAAAGTTGCGATTGCTTTAAATTGCCAGATTGCAAAAAAAATAAAATTTGATAGAAAAAATTATTTTTACCCTGATTTACCCAAAGATTACCAGATTTCTCAGTTTGATCATCCGCTGGCCCATCATGGCAAACTTGCTATCATTACCGGAGAAACGGAAAAAAATATAAGAATAAGAAGAGTGCACCTTGAAGAAGACACTGGAAAACTTTTCCACCAAAAAGACTCAAGCCTTATAGATTTCAACAGGTGCGGGATCCCGTTATTGGAAATAGTAAGCGAGCCTGATATGAATTCCCCGGAAGAGGCTTACCTGTATCTCACTGCCTTAAAATCAATTTTAGAATATCTGGATGTTTCCGACTGCAATATGGAAGAAGGCAGCCTCAGATGCGACGCCAATATATCCCTCAGAAACAAGGGCGACAAAGAGCTGGGAACAAAAACAGAAATAAAAAATATGAATTCATTTAAAGGCGTAAGACTAGCGCTTGAATATGAAGCAAAACGCCAGGCGGATTTATTGAAAAAGGGCCAAAGAATTATTGGTCAAAGGATTATTCAGGAGACTATGCTTTATAATACAGAAAAAGGCATTACAGAACCAATGAGGTCAAAAGAAGAGGCTCACGATTACAGGTATTTTCCAGAGCCGGATCTAGTGCCATTTGATTTCGAAGAAAGCCTTTTGAATGACATAGAGAAAAACATACCAGAACTCCCTGAGCCTAAAAAAAATAGATTTATAAAAGACTATCTGCTTTCAAACTATGACGCAGCAATAATGGCCTCAGATAAAAATACCGCGAATTATTTTGAAAGATGCGCAGTTTTATATGGGAACCCAAAAACGATTACTAACTGGATAATGGGGGACATCTCTGCGTATATAAAAGACAACAACGTATCAATAAAAGATTTAAACTTGAAACCAGAACATCTCTCAAGTATGCTTAAGATGATAGACAGCGGTATTATTACCGGAAAAATCGCAAAAACTCTTTTAATGGATGTAATACAAACAGGTAAAGATCCGGAAAAATTAGTAAAAGAAAAAGGTCTTGAGCAGATTTCAGATATTGGTTTACTGGAAGTTGCTATAGGCAGCGTTACTGCTGAAAACCCAAAATCAGTGGAGGATTTTAAGAAAGGCAAAGATAACGCTATAATGTTTCTTGTAGGGAAAGTAATGCAGAAAACAAAAGGAAGGGCTAATCCCAACAAAGTAAGCGAGATACTCAGGGAAAAATTGAAAGGAGCAAAATGAAGAAAAGGATAGTTTTATTGCTGGTTATAGCGAGCTTTGCGGTAGGTATTACAGCACACAATATGAGTTTTGCAGAAAAACAACAAGAACAGCAAAAACAAAAAACAGATGATCTCTACAAAGAATTGGAGCTTTTCTCAGACGCTATAAGCGTAATTCGAGCAGATTACGTTGAAGAGAAAACATCAAAAGATCTTATATATGGCGCATTAAAAGGCATGCTATCATCTTTGGATCCTTACAGCCAGTTTATGGACCCTGATACTTATAGTGAGATGAAGGTGGAAACAGAGGGAGAGTTTGGCGGTATAGGCATAGAGATTACTTTAAAAGACGATCTGCTTACAATAATATCTCCTATTGACGATACTCCTGCGTATAAAGCAGGAATTAAGGCTGGAGATAAGATTGTAAAAATAGACGGCTCTACAACAAAAGACCTCACACTTATAGACGCTGTAAAAAAACTAAGAGGCAAGCCAGGCACAAATGTAACTATTATAGTCCTTAGGGAGTCTAATAAAAAACTCCTGGAGTTTACAATAACAAGAGCTATAATTAAAATAGCGAGTATTAAAAAAGCGGAAATACTAGAACCTGGCATCGGTTATATCAGACTTACGGAATTTCAGGAAAATACACCCAAGGATCTGTCTGATGCGCTAAAAAAATTAGAAGCGGAAAATCTGAAAGGTCTTATACTGGATCTCAGGAACAATCCAGGCGGGCTTTTGGATGTAGCAGTTGATGTAGGAGGGAAGTTTATTCAAGAAGGCAAAGTAATCGTTAGCACAAAAGGAAGAGTTGAAACCCAGAATATAGAATTTAAATCAAAGAATAAGAATAACCATCTGAATTATCCGATGGTGATTCTTATAAATGGTGGCAGCGCATCCGCATCTGAAATCGTAGCAGGCGCATTGCAAGATTACAAAAGAGCGATTCTTTTAGGAACTAAAAGTTTTGGCAAGGGCTCTGTTCAGACAGTTGTGCCTATGCCAGATGGTTCTGGAATAAGACTTACTACAAGTAAATATTTTACCCCAAACGGACGCTCTATACATGGCCTAGGCATAATGCCTGATATTATAGTTGAATATGAAGAACGTTCTCCTAAGGACAAAGAAGTAGATAAAGAAGTGGACAAAGAGGCAGCCTTGCTTGAAAAATTAATAGATGGCAAAGAAAAAACACCTGAAGAGAAAGCAGAGGAAAAAAAGAAGAAAGAAGTGTATAACCAGCTATTAAGAGCAATCGATGTGCTTAAAGGAATAGTTATATATAACGGGAAGTAAATACATGTTAATTATAGGCATTGAGACTTCCTGTGACGAGACAGCGGCTAGTGTTGTAAAAAATGGCGTAGATATTTTATCAAATGTAATTTCATCCAGCCTTAAGCATCATAAGAAATTTGGCGGAGTTGTTCCTGAAATAGCAACAAGGCACCACGTAGAAAATATAGGCAAGGTAATAACTCGTTCTTTGCATAAAGCAGGCCTTGGGATAAGAGACATAGACGCTTTGGCTGTGACAGACGGGCCTGGGCTTATGGGCGCGCTTTTAACTGGTATCTCATGCGCTAAAGCTATGAGTTATTGCCTTAATAAGCCGCTTATTGCCGTAGATCACTTAAAAGCCCATATATATTCTGCCATAATGGTAAAGGACAGCCCTAAGTTCCCTTTTATAGGCCTTGTAATTTCAGGAGGCCATACAAGGCTGTATCTGGTAGAAGATTTTGACAAATTTAAATTACTGGGAGATACTGTTGATGACGCAGTAGGCGAAGCATATGACAAGGTTGCTAAGATTCTAGGGCTTGGTTATCCGGGAGGACCTGTTATTGACGCTCTTGCAAAAAAAGGAAACATAGATGCAGTAAGATTTACATGCAGAGCTGTGAACAATAGCCTTAATTTTAGCTTCAGCGGAATAAAGACCGCGGTGTTGTATCATGTCAATAAACAGAAACCAGTAACCGGAAACCAGAAAGCAGATATAGCGGCGAGTTTTCAAGAATCGGTTTTAAAGG
>JAPLMC010000026.1 GCA_026387215.1 Candidatus Omnitrophota bacterium | reverse complement strand
GTCAGGAGTAAACCTAGCTATAATACCTATTACGCCATAATCCCTTTTTATGCCAAATTTGTCTTTCAGCCTGTTTTTTTCTTCTTCCGAAATATCCTTGAGAAATTTGTTCACGTCTATGCCATTATATATCAAAGAAATCCTGTTTTTATCCACGCCAAAATAATTCATCAGATTTTCATTTACCGCATCGCTTATTGCTATAACCTTTTCTCCCCATGAAGGCAATATCAACCTTCCTATATTCTTATGAAAAAATCCATGGCACGTTGTAACTAGAGGAATCCCACATAATTTTGATACAAAAAATCCTATCACCTGCGTAATCCTTGTTTGGCTATGCACAATATCTATACCAAGCCTTTTTACTATTTTTGAAATTTCAAAAATAGCCTTAAAAACCTTTGGGCTTAATTCAGATTTCGTAAGTACGCTTACATTAATATGAGAAATACCTGAAGGCGCAAGTTCAGGAACAAGCATACCACCGCTAGAGGCAACAAAAACCTCATGGCCTTTTAACTTCAATGCCTTGGCAAGTGAAACAGTATACGTACCAATCCCGCCAATATTGAGATGAGTTGTCAATAACAATATACGCATAAGACCAGACCTTTACCAAGGTAATTCCAGTACTCAAGACCTGGTCTTGAGTACTGGAATTTTACTTCTTTTCTATTTTTCCAATTATCAATTTATACACTTCTTCCACGCTTATACGCTCCATACACACATTGCGCTTGCATTTGGATTTGTAACACGGACTACATTTCAAATCTTTTCTTATCACAATCCCTTTTTCAGTCGGCTCAAAATGCCTACTAGGATCAGTCGGCCCAAATAGCGCTATAAAATAAACGCCTACGCTAGAAGCGACATGCATAGGAGCGCTGTCACCTGTCAGAAAAACCTTGCATCTTTTTATCAAAGCGCCAAGCTGTGTTATAGATGTCAGGCCAACCGCATTCACAGGTTTTATGCTGGAAAGTTTCATAAAATCTCTAACACTGTCCATGACATCCTTTGAACCTGTAAGAACCACTCTTATATCCTTTTCAGCCAGCATATCAGATAACTTTGCAAAATTTTTCAAAGGCCATCTCTTTGTCTCCCACCTGGCGCTAGAACCAATATTGATTCCCACCAACGCCTGGCTGCTATTAACCCATGCATCCTTCAATAGCCTGTCTACATATAAAAAATCTTCTTTAGAAGGCCATATTTCAAGATACGTAGAAGCACCAAGTGTATCAATCTTTACACTTTTAAGCAGCCTAAATTGTTCCGCGAGAGGCGTTGCTTTTATCTTAAGATATTTTATCCTTTTGTTTACAAAAAAACTTAACTTTCCGTTGTCATAACCAAACCTTTCCGGAATAGCGCCAAGCCAGGAAATTATATGACTCATTTTGCTATTCTGAAAATCCACAGACATGTCAAAATTCTTGCGCCTTAAAATACCGGCTGTTTTCAATAATCCCTTAAGACCTTTATCTCTAACTTTTCTATCATAGAGGATCAATTCATCTATATACGGGCAGTTTTTAAGTATATGTTTGGCCTCAGCCCCCACAAGAACGCTTATGTGAGCATCTGGAAAACTATTTCTTAAAATCCTAAGACTAGGGACCACAAGGATCACATCACCTATCGCTCCAAGCTTTATAACAAGTATATTCTTCTTTTTACTGGCTTCTTCATAAACTTTAATAGTATCATCTGTCATTTTTACAAGACCATATTCCCGTTCTATTTTTTTTCTAGCTTCTATTGCAAGATTTTTAGATAATTCCCTGTCTTTTAATACCTTTATTATTGAATTCACCATTTCAAGTATATTGCCTGGCCTTACCAATATTCCTGTGTGGGTATCTTCTATGATCTCTATTGCGCCGCCTATGGCCGTAGCTATAACAGGCACTCCGCTTGCGCCTGCCTCAATAATCACTCTTCCAAAAGCCTCCTGGCCTACTGACGGAAGCACTAGCAGGTCAAGTTCAGACATAATCTTTGGTATGTCATATTGAGCTCCAGTAAATTCTACGAACTTTTCTATTTTAAGTTGCTTTACAAGTAATTTTAATTTTTCCATATATCCAGGTTTATTTTTAGGCGCATCGCCTACGATTAAAACCTTAACTTTAGGAAACAGCCTGACCACCCTTGCTATTACCTGCAGAAAAAATCCATGGCCTTTTATAGGAGTAACTCTGCCTATGACTCCAATTTTATATTCTGACTTTGGGGAAGAAATAGGCATGTTGAATTTGAATTTATCCAAATCCACTCCTCTTGGAATAAGCCTTACTCTTTCATGAGGAACTTTGAAATCCTCTATCATGTGCCTGCCTATTACAGAACTCGCCACAATCACAAATTTCGCCCATCCTGTTACGCGGCTTATTAAATGATTGGAATAATAGCCATGAGCGGTTGTAATAAATTTTGCGCCTGTGTGTCTGGCTGCAAAAAACGCTATTATGTTTGGAACCCGAGAACGGCTATGCACAATATCTATGCGCTCATCTTTTATAATAGATTCTAATTTTTTAATAGAGCTTGCTATTGTAAACGGGGATTTTTTATCAACGCTTAATTCTATATGCTTTGCATTCATCTCTATTAAATTCTTTACAAGTTTCCCCCCTCCGGAAACAACAACAACCTTATGACCTCTCTTAATTAATTCTTTAGATAGGTCTATAGTGCCTGTCTCCACTCCGCCCACGTCAAGTTTTGGAAGAATCTGCAATATATTCATATACAATCTTGACACTCTGACAATGTCACTTTTGTAAAGTTTATACGGTCAATAAACTTGACAAATTTAACAATGTCAGTTTGTAAAGTTTATGCTAAATTAATCCTTTTAGCCGCTCTATGATTGTCTCTCTGTCATTCAATCTTCTGATACCTGGTCTTGTTTCAAAAATTTCTTTTATCTTATTATAAATTTCTTCAGGCCTTGCAGTCTTTATATAACCTTGTTTTTCAAAATTAGTAATAAGCCTTTGATATTTGCTCTGGCGCTCTGCCTGCCCCGCATGCTTGCGATGCGATGGCGCTCCTACACTTTGGCGTTCTTTAAATACAATTACATGTTTTCCTGAACTTGCTGCTTCTGAAATCATAGACATGCTTTCTGGAGAAGTTATTATAATATCGCTTAATCCAAATATACTTATTACAGCGCCTTCTATATTTTTCTCATTTGCAATAACATATAACTTACAACGTTCATTGCAGCTTAATTTTTCTTTTAATAACTTGTCTATTTCAGGAGAAGTCCTTCTGGAGGTAGAGAAAAATATATCGAGATTTTTTTCTTCGCTAATTTTTATAACCTCGTCTGCTACTTTTTCTACATCTTCTTTTTTCAATCTAAAACCCTTTGCATCCCCTCCTATAAGCAATCCCACGCCGCCATTTCTCTGAAACTGACCTATGGTTTCTTCCATGCCTTTTTGAGTTATTCTATTCGGCGCTCCCTCAGTTACCAATATATTAGACATAATCAATCTAGAAGCTTGACCCGATTGACAACCTCCGTCATGATTGACCCATGTGCAATCATGACGCGGAAGAATAATTAAATCTATCTTCTTGCCACGGGCAAATCCTGGCTTCATTATTACAACATTCTTAGCATTGTTCTCATGTGTTAAAAATATATTCGCCGCCACCAGAGAAGCTCCACAGGATATAACAATATCAGCATATTTATTTTTTACGTTCTCGAAAGATTCCTGCGTCAGGCAAAACTTAAGGCATTTTAAACACCCTTGACATCTTTTAGAAGCAAAAACGCTCATGAGGTTTAAAAACATTTTTGTAAATTTATTTTTAAATTTTATTTCCACAGTCTGAATTTTAACAATGGGTTTTTCATTTATTCGCCTTGCCCGGAGTCTTAAGCCTAAAGTCTCTTCTGCCATTTCCGCTACTGCCATTCCTTGATTAAAATGCCCAGCTTTAGCGTCTGTCAGAACCAATAAATTTCGCTGAGGCGTACTTTTCCATCTTTTATGAGCCCATAGCCATTGTTCTGGAAATTTCCTTACGTAATCTTCCAGGATATTTGTTATCTTCTGAAGATTTTCTTTTGCATCATTTTCTTTATTTCCTGTATTTATAAGCTGAAATGCTTCTCCTACCCTTGCTATGTGATTATCATTCCCTATTCGCCAAATAAACGAAGGTAGAATATCAGCCCCTGTCTTTAAGCTAAAAGCTACTATGCCCGGAGCAGTTGAAACAGGCCTATTAAAAAAATTAACAAATACGCCACTTGCTCCTGCGTCCTGATCAGAAAGCATAGCGACTATGCCATTATTATTTAAAGTCTTGATTATATCTTTTACGGAAAAACCTTTTGTTATAACCTTACATCCTGTAGACTGTCTGAATTGATTTAGAAGATTGTTTAATCTTTCATATTTTTGTTCACGAGCAAATACAGACATCGTATAGCCATTTAAACTTGCAACAAGAGATGCGATCTCCCAGTTGCCAAAATGAGCTGTGAGAACTATTGCGCCTTTTCCTTTTTCCAGACTAGATTTAATGCTGTCAGCATTTTCAAGCTTTACGCGGCATTTCAGAAAATCTTTGGCCATAAAAGGCAACTTTAATAATTCTATTACATTCATGCCTAGGTTTTCAAAATGCGCTCTGTTGATTCTTTTGAGCTCACCTAGAGATTTTTCAGGAAATGCTGCTTTCAAATTAGCGTACGCTATCATCCTGC
>JAPLMC010000019.1:8412-18111 GCA_026387215.1 Candidatus Omnitrophota bacterium | reverse complement strand
GCTCTATTGTTGTAAATATTTCTTCTTCGTCTGTAAAAGAAAACTCCATATCAAGCTGGGTAAATTCAGGCTGCCTGTCTGAGCGCAAGTCTTCATCCCTGAAACACTTGGCTATCTGAAAATATTTCTCAAAACCAGAAACCATTAATAATTGCTTGAATAATTGCGGAGATTGCGGAAGCGCAAAAAATTTTCCATTATTCAACCTGGATGGAACCAGAAAATCCCTAGCCCCTTCAGGTGTGGATTTTGTAAGGACCGGAGTTTCAACTTCTATAAAATCTTTTTTATCCAGAAAATCTCTTATTAATTTTATTACCCTATGCCTTAAAATAAGCTTCTTTTGAACCTCAGGCCTCCTCAGATCAATATACCTGTATTTAAGTCTCACCTCTTCTGAAATTTCATTCACATTATCCAACTCAAAAGGAGGCGTTAGAGACGGATTCAAAATCTCCAGATCTTCAACGCCTAGTTCAACTTTGCCCGTAGATCTATCTGGATTCTCAGTGCCTGTTGGCCTTTGCTGCACAACGCCTTTTACTGCTATAACATATTCACTGCGAAGTTCTTCCGCAGCCTTCATCTTAAAAAACACTATCTGTGTCATGCCATATCTATCGCGTATATCTACAAAAATTAATTTGCCATGATCCCGCCTCTTGTGCACCCAGCCCATCAATGTAGCTTTCTTGCCTATATCCTTTTCTGTCAACTCTCCGCATGTGTGTGTACGTTTCATTATTTATTTACCGCCTTTTGTGGTGGAACCAAGCACAAGACCGGGTCTTGAACTCAGTTCAGCGATTAATTTATCCAGCTGTATTTCCTCTTGATTGTGTTTTTCCATATCTTTTAAAACAACCTTGTTGGATTTAAACTCTTCTTCTCCAAGAATAACTACAAATCTAGCGCCTAGTTTTTCCGCCTTTCTCATCTGAGCCTTTAAGCTTTTTGCATCATAATCTATTTCGCTTGAAATTCCTGCCATACGCAGAGAATTTAATAATTTAAACGCTTCATTGTAAAGCGCTTCTCCTGTAACCGCTACAAAAACATCTAAACCTAATACCTGTGACTTGTGACCTGCAACCCCTATCAATGCCAAAATCAACCTCTCCATTCCAAACGCAAATCCTATTGCCGGAGTATCTTTACCTCCCATTTCTTTTACCAGATTATTATATCTTCCGCCTGCGCATATAGCGTCTTTTGCTCCAAGAGATTCCTGCGTTATTTCAAATACAGTCTTGGTGTAATAATCCAGGCCTCTTACTATTTTATTATCTACTGTATATTGAATGCTTATTGCATCCAGCCCAGCTTTAACTTTTTCAAAATGCTCGGCACACTCGCTACATAATGCGCTTTCAGCTTTAACGTTCTCCGCGACAACTTTGCAGGAATCCTCTTTGCAGTCAAATATCCTAAGCACATTTTTATCAAACCTAGCTTTGCAAGTCTCGCATAATTTTTCAAAATGAGGCTTAAAGCTTTCCTTATGTTTTTCTATAACCCTGATTTTGTCTTTCTGACAACCTAGGCTATTTAATTTTATGTGAAATTTTTTGATTCCCAGTCGTTCAAGAAATTTTGCGGCAAGCGCAATAACCTCTACATCTATAAAAGGATTATCCGAACCTATTGCCTCAAGACCTGTCTGGTAAAATTGCCTCTGCCTACCTTGCTGAGGCCTTTCGCTTCTGAACATCGGGCCTATATAAAATAATTTAGTAACTCCACCTGCCTGAAATAAAGAATTTTCTATATATGCACGCACAATAGAGGCTGTGGCCTCTGGCCTCAGGGCAATATTTCTTCCGACACTATCAGAAAAAACATACATCTCTTTTTGAACAATATCAGTTGCATCGCCTATACTTCTTATAAATAGACCTGCCTCTTCTATTATGGGCGTCCTTATCTCCTTATAACCATATATATTAAATATATCTCTGCCAGCAGCTTCTATGTATTGCCATGTGCTTATATCATCGGGCAGTATATCTTTTGTACCGCGCAAAGATTTTATCATATTTGCATGAGTCCCGTTCTACGATCTAGACTGCGGTCCAGATCGTGAAACAGAATATGGTTTATTTAACCTTTGCCTTCATTACAAGGCCGGGTTTGAACACAGCCACTCTTTTCGGCTGAACAGGGACCTGAGCTCCAGTCTTTGGATTACGGCCCATACGGCCTTTTCTTGACTTTGTCTTAAAAACCCCAAAATTTCTAAGTTCTATTTTCTCGCCTCTAGTCAAAGCATCAATGATAACATCAAACGTCATCTGCACTACTTTTTTAACGTCTATCTGTTTGATATTGGTGTCTATTGCAATCTTCATTACAATGTCTTTTTTGGTCATGCTCTTAGCCATAATAATCCTCCTTGGTTTTTTTATATCTATCGTAAATATAATGGGTAGTGTAACAGGTTAACTTGTTATTGTCAAACAAAAAAATGCCAGCTAGTAACTATATATTAGCCCAGATAAATCGGGGCTAAGTATTCCGCCCACAAAACGTTAGGCCTGGTAGGCTTCATTATTCTGCTTGATGCCGCAAAGACTTTTGCAGCGCAAATAAATTCCAACAACTTTACAAAACCAACATTGTCACTTTTGTAAAGTTTTTTCAAATTTAATGTGCTCTCTGCCAATGAGGGTTTCTAGTTCGCTGGCAAGTTCATTGGTGGGGCTTACAAAAAGTTTTCTATCTATAAGCATGCGGTATGAATCTTTTGTCTTTGTCGCAAAATTCAAGTAAACAGGCGTATCTCCCTGATACCTGCTAAATATGCCCCTCAATCTTCCAAAGAGCTCTTCATCTATCCCCTGCGATAAAAGGTCTATTGAAATAGCCTGGGTAAATTTCTTTCTTGCATCTGTAATAGGCATTATTTCTTCAACTATTATCTTAGTCCTTTCTTCTTTAAGATCCAATCTGCCGTTTATAAAAATAGCTGCATTAAGCACTATGTACTTAGAGACATTTTTATATGCATTCGGGAACACAAGGGCTTCTACGCTGCCTTCCATATCTTCTACCATCATAATAGCCATCTTTTCGCCTGCACGCTTGGTAACTGTATTCTTTATCTTATTTATTATGCCGCCGAACCAGACCTTCTGGCCGTCTTCCAAATGCTTTAGTCCAGCGCTTACGGCAGTAGAATATTCTTTCAGTATTTTCTCATACTTGGCAAGCGGATGGCCTGTTATATAAAATCCTATCATCTCTTTTTCAAAATTCAAAAGCTGGCTTTCAGGCCACTCCTTCATATCAGGCGTTTTCTGCGAAGAACTAGACTGTGCAAAAAACGTCATCTGGCCTATAGCTGATTCTTTATGCACTGAGGCTGCTACATCCATTGCTTCGCTCAATATCTCCATTAACTGCGATCTCTTCAGACCCACGCTGTCAAATGCGCCACATTTAATAAGGCTTTCCATAACTTTTTTATTTACAAGTCTCGAGTCTGTTCGTTCGCAAAATTCATACAAGCTAGTGAAACTGCCATATTTTTTCCTAGCCTCGATTATAAATTCTATAGCGCCTTCTCCGACGTTCTTAACAGCGCTCAAGCCAAATCTTATTTCATTTTTATTTATCATTGTGAAGTTCGCATAACTCTCGTTAACATCCGGCGGCAATATCTTTATATCCATACGCTCCGCCTCGTCTATGTATTCGACTATCTTATCAGTATTATCTTTTTCACTTGTCAGCAAAGCTGTCATAAATTCAACAGGATAGTTGGCCTTAAGATACGCGGTCCTGTAAGAAATCATCGCGTATGCAGCTGAATGGCTTTTGTTAAAACCGTATCCTGCGAAATGCTCTATTAAGCTGAATATTTTTTCCGCAATCCTTCTGTCTACCTTGTTTTTTACAGCTCCTTCTATAAACGCCTTTTTCTGCTGTTCCATTATCTCCGGAGTTTTCTTGCCTATCGCCCTTCTTAAGATATCTGCTTGGCTAAGAGAAAAACCCGCAAGACTGGAAACTATAGTCATTACCTGTTCCTGATAAACAATAATTCCATATGTTTCCTTAAGGCTTGCTTCAAGAAGCGGGTGGTCATATCGAACTTCTATTTTGCCATGTTTGCGTTTCATGTAATCGTCCAACATCCCGCTTCCTATAGGGCCTGGCCTGTATAAAGCAAGAAGAGCTATTATATCTTCAAATTTTTCAGCTTTCAATTTCCTTAACAAGTCCCTCATACCTGAACTTTCTAATTGGAATATGCCCGCAGACTCTGCGTTGTTAAAAAGTTTATATGTCTTGGGGTCATCCATAGGAATATCTTCGGCTTTCAAATTTATCCCATTTACCCTGTTTATTATCTTAAGAGCCTCCTGGATAACAGTCAAAGTCCTTAAACCCAGGAAGTCCATTTTTAAAAGTCCTATCTTTTCAAGCGAACCCATTGCATAGCCAGTAGAAATCTGTCCGTCGCTTGTTTTGAAAAGCGGCGCGTGGTTGGTCAGAGAATCCTCGCTTATGACAACGCCTGCAGCATGAGTAGATGCGTGACGAGTAAGGCCTTCAAGTTTTTTAGAAACATTTATAAGCTCTCTTATTTTTGAATCTTCTTTATAGAGTTTTGCTAACTCCGGCTCTTGTTCAAGCGCAAGCTCCAGGGTCATATCAGGATCCAGTGGTACAAGTTTTGCGATTTTGTCCACATCCGCATAAGGTATATTCATTGCCCTTCCTACGTCCCTTATAACTGCCTTGGCTGCCATGGTTCCGAATGTTATAATCTGAGCTACATTATCCTTACCGTATTTCTGAATAACATAATCTATAACTTCGCCTCTTTTTTCATAACAAAAATCTATATCTATATCAGGCATGCTGACGCGTTCGGAATTCAAAAATCTTTCAAATAAAAGATTATATTTCAGAGGATCTATATCTGTTATACCTAGAAGATAACTCACAATGCTTCCTGCAGCAGAGCCTCGCCCTGGACCTACTGCTATACCTTTTGATTTTGCGTAATTAACAAAGTCCCAGACTATTAGAAAATAACTAGTATAGCCTGCCTTGCTTATAACCTTAACCTCGTTTTCAAGCCTCTCTTCTATCTGGGCATTTACTTCTTTATATCTATGTCTAAGATTCTGTTCACATAAATCTTTCATGTACTTTTCACGCGTTACGCCCTGAGGAACAACATAATGAGGAAGAAAGGTCTTCTTGAAATCCAGTTCCAAATTACATCTCTCTGCTATTTTTATTGTGTTGGAAATCGCCTCCGGAACATCCTTGAAAAGGGCTTTCATTTCCTCTGGAGACTTAAAATAAAACTGGTCCGTCTGGAGTTTCATGCGATTCGGATCGTCAAGCGTAGTTTGAGTTTGTATGCAAAGAAGGGCTTCATGAGCTTTTGCACTGTCTTTGGTAAGATAGTGCACGTCGTTCGTGGCCACTAGAGGAATATCTAATTCCTTTCCCAACTTTATAAGCTCTTTGTTTACTTCTTGCTGTTCAGGTATGGAATTATCCTGCAGTTCAAAATAAAAATTTTCCTTACCCATGATATTGCGGTATTCAGCCGCAAGCTCCCTGAGTTTTTCTTCTTTACGGTTCATTACTGAACGCGGAATTTCGCCTTTCAAACAGCTTGAAAGTGCTATCAATCCTTCTGAATGCTGCGCCAGTACCTCTCTATCTATCCTAGGCTTATAATAAAACCCTTCCAAATAACCAATAGAAACCAGCTTCATTAAATTCTTATACCCGATTTCATTTTTCACAAGCAGTATTAAATGATTTGCTGTATCTTCTCCTTGTGAAAAAGTTTTATCGAGCCTGCCCTTTGGGGCTATATAAACTTCTGAACCTATGATGGGCTTTATTCCGTTTGCCATAGAGGATTGATAAAATTCTATGGCACCGAACATGTTGCCATGATCTGTAATCGCACAGGCCGGCATCTTCATGCGTTTCGCTAGATCTGTGAGGTTTTTTATAAGGCAGGCTCCATCGAGAAGGCTGTATTGCGTGTGAACGTGAAGATGGACGAAATCAGAGTGAATCATATATCAAAAACTCAAAAGTAAAAACGAAAATTTCTAAAAGCTATGAGCCGTAAGCTTAAAACTATTTACTTTCCCATCCCCACCCTCTGAACTCGTTGCATTATTTTTCCTTCAGTCTTAATTGATGGGGCTATAATAATATCCGTCAACTGCATTTCTCTTATGTTCCTAGCTCCTAGATTTCCCATTGATGTCATAAGAGCGCCTACTAAATTTTGGGAACCATCGTCAAGCTTTGCAGGCCCTAGAAGTATTTCTTCTAATGTTCCTGTTGTCCCGACATGAATTCTAGTTCCGCGCGGCAGATTAGCGTGAGGCGTTGCCATGCCCCAGTGATAACCTTTCCCAGGTGCCTCTTTCGCCCTTGCAAAAGCAGACCCTACCATTACTGCATCCGCTCCGCAGGCGAATGCCTTACATATATCTCCGCCTGAATCCATTCCCCCGTCAGTAATAATTGGTATATATTTAGTGGTTTTCTTATAATAAAAATCTCTTGCCGCTGCAACATCCGAGGTTGCTGTTACCTGAGGCACGCCTATACCTAAAACTCCGCGAGTAGTGCATGCTGCACCAGGCCCTATGCCAACTAGAATAGCGCTCGGCCCAGCCTCCATAAGTTCCAACGCCACAGAATATGTAACACAATTTCCTAAAATCACTGGTATCTTCATTGATTTTATAAATTTTGCAAGGTCTACTACTTTATACTCGCTAGAAATATGTTTCACGCTAATGACAGTTGATTGTATCACAAAAATATCAGCTCCTGAATTCTGAGCAATTTTTCCAAACTTTTCTGCATCTTGAGGAATTGCGCTCACTACAGCCACGCCTTTTTTAGCCTTAATCTCTTTGATCCTTTTAGCAATAAGCTTTTCCTGAACAGGCCTTAAATAAAGAGACTGAACAAGTTTTGTAGCTTCTTCAGGATTTGCATGCGATATCTTTTCAAGCACTTCTCCAGGATCATTATACCGAGTTTGAACGCCATTTAAATTCAAGACTGCAATGCCGCCAAGTTTAGACATAGCTACTGCAAAATTCACATCCACTACACCGTCCATCGCAGCAGCAAGTATAGGAACTTTATATCTTTTGCCTGCCAGCTCCCAGCTAGTATCTGTTTCCTTTGGATTTATTGTAACACCTCCTGGGACAAGAGCTATTTCGTCAAAACCATAACACCTTCTAGCCTTTCTTCCTCTCCCAACCCACTCGCCCATTTAATGCCTCCCAAATTTTGTGAAACAAAATTTGATCCCGAGTGGCCCTATTTATTTCCATCACGCCACGAGGGACCATTATCTTCCACTACTTGTTTTGTGAAACCCCGCTCTTTTAGCAAAGTTTCTAGTACACACCCACCAAAAGGGCGGGGTGAAACAAAATTTTATCTCAAGCCGCCATATTTTTTAATCAAGCGGTAAGAAGCTATTTTAAGTTCTAACCTTAATAAACTTTACAAAAGCAATATTGTCAATATGTCAAGATTAGGGAGCATAATACAGCAAATTAGCTGTAAAGTCAAGGTGGTATTGCACAAAGCTATGCATCTATTATTTGGCTCCTAGGAATTAATAGGATATCTAATACACAAAGTCTGAACATGGTATTCTTCCAAAAAATATTTCGCTCTTCTCTTTCTAGAATAACTTCTTTAACTTCATGGAATAACTTGATGACTTTTTGCGTATGTTCTGCGGAAATTTCGTGGGTCGAAAAACTCGCTTCTAAAAAACTTTCCGTCAAGTTCTGCATAGGCTCAGGATTTTTGGCGATAAGCTCTTTTGCAATATTGTAAAATTCTCTGTAAGAGATATAATTAAATTTCGGAAGGCCATAAATCTTAAAAGCCTTACACGTAGCATAATACACCTCTTTTATAAATTCTTTCGGATTGTTTCTGCGCATTGCAATTAATCTCCGCAATCTGATAAAAACCAGGATTAAAAAAATTAAAATAGCTCCGAATACAATCCATAATAAGAAAAGAAAAATATAAAATAAAAATCCTTTTTTCTTTTTAGGCTCTACAGGTTCTGTTGCTTTTATAATCAGCTCGTTGCTAAATGCGCCCATGTAAGTTGCTGAGACCTGGATATAACCTGTTTTTTTAAAGTCCAAGGTTCCACTTTTATCGATTGAAACCTTTGCAGTGCCTGTAGTCTTCCAATCAGCAAGCTTTGTGGCAGGAAGAGTAGAACCATCTGCTAGTTTCAATACTGCATCTAGGGCAACTTGTTGACCTAATGTTGTCTCGCTTTTGTTCGCATTTATAGTAAGTGACTCTACTTTATATGCATCTATTTCTTTTTTGAATTCGCTTGCCTGAAATCTCTCTGTAGTTTCCTCTTCTTTCTTTTCTTCTACAGGCTTATTTACGTTTGTCTCTCTTTTCAAAAAATTGTCGTTTACAAGTTGTTCTTTTTTAACTTTTTTGTGTTTTATAGTTTTGCTGGAATTTTCCATTAATTTTAAAAGCGGCACACGACCAGGCAAAGTTAAAAGCGAGGATGGTATCCAGCCCAAAGAAAGGCTGTTAAATCTTGGAACTGCAGGATATAAAAGCGATGATAGAGTCAGAATAATAGAAAACATAATTGCGCCAATCTTTATCTGATTCCATAGGCTCATTACATCATCTCTGTCGCCTATTATTAAAGACCCTAAACTCTGCTTCTCGCATACCAGAGCTAACCTCATTGTAAAAATAAGTGTAAATAAAAAAACTATCAAATATAAGACAGAAGAGATTTCCTGTTCAAGCGCCATGCTTACTGAAGAAATTAAAAGAGCTACGGAAATAAATTGTATCATGCCATAGCTTTTTTGCGCCTTAAGTCCAAATGATTGAAAAAGACTTAGCCATGCAAGAGCAGTTGAAAAAACACCTAGGAGATTTTCAAAATTTATTTCTATTTCATATAATTTACTCATAACAATCACTACGCTTGCCAGAGAAAGCATTCCAATAAAAGTATCTATATGAGGTAATTTTGAATTTTTCATATGCCAGCTAAATAAAAATCCGCATATTACCCCCAAAATCAAGAATGCCGCAATGATAGGACCTAATATTTTATTAATGCTTAAGATTCCTATAATTATAAGCCCTAAATTTGCAAAATGAAAATATAATGCGTCTCTATTCATAATTAAACCATTTCAAATTTTTTCTCAAGATCGTCGCCTTTGGAGATTCTATAGACATGCGCCTCCAGCCCTGCAAGCGCCTCATTGAATCTATTTGCGCCTTCCGAATCAAGATATTCGCTTTCTTCTGTGTGGCCAAATGTAGAGCTGGAAAGCACAACAACTATAAGCTTAATGCCTTTCAGTTGAAATTGCACAAGGCTTGAAAGAGCGTCAATATCATTATCAAGCATTATGGTAACAAGCGTTGAGCTGTAAGGCGTAATAAAACTCGCCTCTTCTAGCGTTTCGCTAAGAGTAAAAGCGCCATTTGAGTGTACACCCGCCAGAAACTCTAACACTTTAAATAAATGAGATTCGCCTTTTCCAAAAGGCACCACCATTGCCTCATTTGCATAACCTATGATCTGCACAAATGCCCCGCTATTCATAAGAAATTTGGCAATGGAACCTGCTATTTTTACAGAATACTCAAGAGTAGTTTCTC
>JAPLMC010000019.1:0-8264 GCA_026387215.1 Candidatus Omnitrophota bacterium | reverse complement strand
AGTGTATACGGCTAATAGAATCGCCACGCTGATATTCCCTAATTCCAAAAAATTCATGGCTATCCCCGCTTATCTTTGCAGTCTCCACGCCCATCCAAGAAACAGCACCGCTAGCGAGAGGAGAAAATGCAAAGATTCTGAAAAACGAAGGATAGATAATGATGCTTGATGTTATATTGTATATTTTTTTCATCCTGAAAAATCCAAGTGCATCCTGCGAAATAACTTCAACAGGCCCAATATTCCATATGCCTCTCTTATAGCAGTCAATTGTGTAGCTAAAGTTTTTTTCTTCTTTTGCATAGAGTCCAAGCATAAATAAAGAAGTTTTTGTTTTTCCTGGATGGGCTGCTGGAAAACAATCCAATATCTCAAAAAAAGACACACCCCTTGAGACCTTATTACAGACACTCATTTTAACATTCAGCACCTCGTCTTCAAACGCAGTCTCCTGTACAAAACGTTGTATTTCTATATTCGGGATATTTAAACGCATATGAAAATAAGATAGAATAAACATAACAAGTGTTATGACGAAAAATATATACACCATTGTTACGTCAGTATTCCAGGCAATTGCTATAAGAATGATTACGGCTAAAAGAAGTGAAATACCTCTGGAAGTCAGCATATGCTAAACCGGAACAGAGATCTTTTTTAATATATGGTTTACCGTGTCTTTTACAGTCAAACCCCGAACCATAGAGCGAGGTTGTAAAATCAGTCTGTGTTTAAGTACAGCATAAGCAAGATTCTTCACGTCATCAGGTATTACGTAATCCCTTTTGTCAAGAAACGCCAAGGATCTTGATGTACGCATAAGCGCAAGAGATGCCCTTGGACTTGCACCAAGTTTTATATCACCCGGCATATTTCTCGAGGCAGATACTATCTGAACTATATAATCTGCTATTTTTTGATCTATATGAACCATTGTTACTGCTTGTTGCACTTCGATTATATCTTGAATACTGACTACACTCTGCAGGGAATCTAAAGGAGAATCTTTGAGATTTCTAGTTAATATATTGGATTCTTCCTGGTTAGAAGGATAGCCTACGGCAAGCTGTATTAAAAACCTGTCTACTTGCGATTCTGGCAAAGGATACGTACCATGAAATTCTATAGGATTTTCAGTAGCTATTACAAAAAATGGGGATGGGAGTTCTCTCATGACACCATCAATAGTAACCCTAAACTCCTGCATAGCTTCCAAAAGAGCTGATTGAGTCCTTGGCGTAGTACGGTTTATTTCATCAGCCAGCACTATATTTGCAAATATAGGGCCTTCATTAAATTCAAATTCTCCTCTTTTCTGATTATAAATAGAAACCCCAGTAACATCTGAAGGTAACAGATCAGGTGTAAATTGGATTCTTTTAAATTTTCCGGCTATAGATTTTGCAAGAGTACGGGAAAGCATTGTTTTCCCAAGACCAGGCACATCTTCCAAAAGCACATGGCCGTTGCTGATAAGTCCGACTACTACAAGCTCAATCACATCGCGCTTACCAACTATAACCTTTGAAATGTTATCGATGAGTTTTTGAGGGATTTCATGAAGATCTGACATGTTATATCCTCCTAGTATTTTTAATATAACTTATTGTTATTAATGTATCATACTAAATGACTATTGTCAAAAATAAAAAGCCTGCGGCGATATTTTAGCCGCAGGCTTCATGCATTACTGCCTTTGAATTTTGCCCCCGCGTTTTGCTTTATAAAGCAAAACAGCGGAAGCCAAAACTAACTAAGGAATTAATGACTACAGTCTATATTAATACATCCCGCCTCCAGGAGGCATTCCGCCTGGCATTCCAGCTCCTCCGCCATGCCCTGGTTTTTCTTCTTCAGGTATATCAGATATAAGAACCTCTGTCATAAGCAATAGCCCTGCAATACTGGCTGCGTTTTCAAGAGCTGTTCTAGACACCTTTGTAGGGTCTATAATACCTGATGCGACCATGTCTACATATTCATCGCTTTCTGCATTATAACCTATGTTCTGCTTCTCACCCTTTACTTTATTGACAACTACAGAACTTTCCATACCTGCATTTTCCGCAATCTGACGAATAGGTTCTTCAAGCGCGCGTTTTACAATATTAACTCCTATTTTTTCGTCACCTTCTACTTTCAAATCATCCAGTTTTGGAGCACATCTCAAGAAAGCAACTCCACCGCCAGGAACGATACCTTCCTCAACAGCAGCCCTTGTTGCATGAAGTGCGTCTTCAACTCTCGCTTTCTTTTCTTTCATCTCTGTTTCTGTTGCAGCTCCTACATTTATAACAGCTACTCCGCCTGCAAGCTTTGCGAGACGCTCCTGCAGTTTTTCCTTGTCATAATCTGAGTCTGTCTCTTCTATCTGCCTCTTTATCTGTGCAATTCTGGCTTTTACATCAGCTGTCTTGCCTGAGCCTTCAACTATCGTTGTCTCTTCTTTTCCTATAGTAACTCTTTTTGCTTTTCCTAAATCATCCAGGCTGATATTTTCAAGTTTTATGCCAAGATCTTCTGTTATTGCCTTGCCGCCTGTGAGAATAGCTATATCCTCCAACATTGCCTTGCGTCTATCACCATAACCAGGCGCTTTTACCGCACAGCAATTAAGAGTGCCTCTCAGTTTATTTACAACGAGTGTAGCAAGCGCCTCTCCTTCAATATCCTCTGCAATTATAATAAGAGGTCTTCCTGAACGAGCTATCTTTTCAAGTAAAGGCAACATATCCTTCATTCCTGAAATCTTCTTCTCATTAATCAGGATATAAGGATCTTCTATCACTGATTCCATTCTCTCTGCGTCTGTTACAAAGTAGGGCGAAAGATAACCTTGATCGAATTGCATACCTTCCACAACATCAAGCGTAGTAGCCATAGACTTTGCTTCTTCAACAGTTATAACCCCATCTTTTCCTACTTTTTCCATTGCCTCTGCTATAAGCTCGCCTATTGCAATATCATTATTTGCAGCTATTGAAGCAACTTGAGAAATCTCTTTCTTGTCCTTTATGGACTTTGACATCTTCTTTAAATTTTCAACTACATGTACCACTGCCTTGTCAATCCCGCGCTTTAACCCAGTTGGGTTCGAACCTGCTGTAACATTCTTTAGGCCTTCCTTATATATTGCCTGCGCAAGAACCGTAGCAGTAGTTGTACCATCACCTGCCAAGTCGCTTGTTTTCTCAGCAACCTCTTTAACCATCTGCGCACCCATATTTTCGTATGGGTCCTTAAGCTCTATTTCCTTAGCAACACTAACTCCATCTTTAGTAATTGTTGAGGATCCAAACTTTTTTTCTAGAATAACATTTCTTCCTTTTGGGCCAAGCGTAGCTTTTACAGCTTTAGCAAGCTGGTCAATACCCTTTGCCAACTTCTGCCTAGCCTCTTCACTGAATAATAACTGCTTTGCCATCTTATTTTCCTCCCTTTTTCCCATAAACTTGACAATGTTACATTGTAAGTTTTGTCAAGTTGTTTACTTAATTATAGCCAGTATGTCCTCTTCCTTCATTATAAGATACTCTTCTTCCTTATAAGTAACCTCTGCGCCCGAGTATTTTCCGAAAAGCACTGTATCACCTTTTTTAACTTCCAAAGGTTCTACTTTACCACTTTCCAGCAACTTACCCTTACCCACGCTTACAACTTCCCCTTTTTGAGGTTTTTCCTTAGCAGTATCAGGTAAAACAATGCCTCCCTTTGTCTTCTCCTCTGCTTCTAACCTTTTTATGAGAACTCTGTCTCCTAAAGGCTGTATTGCCATGCGACACCTCCCAATTTTTGCGAAGCAAAAATTGATCCCGAACCCCGATTTATCGAGGCGAGAGACCCTTGTCTTTCGCTACTTGCTTTACAAAGCAAGATTAATCCTAATCCGCCTTTATACTCCAGTATATATGGCGAAAAACCTTATTGTCAGCACTCTATCTAGAGGAGTGCTATTTATAAATTAACATGATACTCAAATTCAAGAACTTGTCAAGAAAAAAATTAACTAGTCTCAAATTACTGCGTTCAGCTAAGCTTAGAACCGAGTCTTAAACTTAATAATTATTTGTTTAATTCGAAAGAGATTACTACATTAAAGGTGATCTGATCATGGTTCATACCTTGAGGAAATGCCGAGAATGGACTCGCATCTCTTATGCTATTTATAGCTAAATTCCTTAATAATAAATCCTCTGCTGATCTCGCATCAATTATCATTATATGAAGAAGCTCTCCTCCGGAAGTTACCACAAAAGACAGAAAAATCTCTCCTTGGCTTGCGCTCCCCTCTTTTATATAATTTTTATCAGCATAGTATCTTATCTTTTCCCTAACCGACCTATAATAACTTATATATGTCGCTTTTCTGCCATTATCTTTTTCATTATTGACAACTGTTTCAAATTTATCGCCCTTGCCTCCTATAATAGCGCGACCGCTTGAGCCAGGACCTATTGTTTCAACAGTCGGCTCTTCTTTTTTAGCCTGTTCCTGTTTTGGGACAGTTTGTGATTGAGACTCAAAAACCGGAAACGGATTTGCAATATCTTCTTTTCTTACCTCAGGCAATGCTTCAGGCGCTATAGGCGGAAGTACCTGATAATGTGGAGAGTCAAGCTTCTTGCTAACAAGTTTTTCAGACAACTCCTTTTCTTTTACTTTAAGATAAGCAACCTTTATAGGTTCAAAAGGTTGTTTTTTAGGCAACACCCCTACATATGGAGCGCTTAAAAATACAGTAAAATGCAAAAGGACTGAAACCAATACTGCTAGTTGAAATGATTTATTCTCGTACATTTATACTCATAATAGCAACTACCCACTATTTTGTCAAATACAACCACCTTAACCTACGCGGTAACCGCGTAGGTTAAGGTGGTACAAAATAAACTTTACAAAACCGTCATTGTCAAAATGTCAAGTTTTGAAGAATGCTACCATTTATAAATGGCGCCGAGTTCAAAACTTCTCTCAGGCGCAGGATAGTAAACTTTCTTGGTTGAAGAACCTGTGCTTTTTGCAACATATTCTGAATATTTTTCGCTAAAAATATTATTGATGCCTGCGTAGATTTCCAGAAAATCCTTCTTGTAGGATAACTTGCCATCCAACACAAAATAACTTTTAACTTTAGACAATTCATTATTTGTATCATTTATCGCATAGCGATCTCCTATAAATCTGCCTGCAAGAAAAATATCATAATTTTTAAAACCTGCACTTATGCCGCTATTATATTGCTGCCTCGGGACCATCGGTATATCTTTATTGTTATAAACGCCTCCTCTGAATTTAGGCTCTAGATAGGTATAGTTTGTAAAAAATTCGAATTTATCTAAAAAAGGAACTTTCTTTAATTTTAGCAAATCTGCTTTCAAGCCAAGCTCTATGCCTTTGCGCCTTGTCTTTGGATAATTTTCATTATTGCCTGGATATACAGTCGGATTCACGTATATCTCATTATCTATATCTATCCAGTAAGGGGTTGCCTTAAGTGTTAAGAGATCATGAAAATTATGCTTAATTCCAAATTCATATTGAATCCCTGTCTGCTGTTTAAGATTCGTGTTCAGGCCTGCCGCAGTAAAGGTAGGTGGTAGCGCAGTGCTATACCATTCATCGGTAGCAAGAAACCTGAAAGTTTCTTTAACATCTAAATACACATTGGAGTCTTTAGCGTATTCATACTTCATTCCTCCGTCAAATACGGTCTCGCTCGGCGCGCTGGTAATATAAGCAATGCTTGGGCTCTTCTGATCAAACCTATATTTTGCCTTTTGGTATCTTGCGCCTCCATTTAAAAATAAATTTTTAAATGCTTCGTATCCGGAATAATTATAAAATCCCAATTCATCCTTATATATGCTTAGGTCGTCTGTGTTCCACTCGCTTCCCCTTATAGTATGTTTTATATCATAATAATCCACGCCTGTAACAATGTTAAGCTTTCTCCCGTTTATAACTTTATCATAGACGTCCTTTACTGTAACGCCACGCGTATCTATCGAATAGCTTGTTCCCATAGGGTATCCATCATAATAAAACCAGGAAAACGCATCTCTATTCCTGTAAGAATAATCTATTGTAAATTTTCCTAAATCAGAATCGTGAAACTGAGGTTTCGCCTCCACAGAAAGTTTTACATATCTATCTTTCGTCAAGGCGTAATCCAAATCCATTGCTGACCCCCGCCTGCCATATTTATTCAAATTTCCCTGGTCATCCAGGCCTCCTGGCATTCCATAATTATCCTTATGCCAGCCTCCGCTTATTCCAAGCGACAAGAGATCTGTCGCGTCAAAATCAACCCTGGCATTAGCATCCTTTGCCGTAAGGCTATTGTTAGCCCTGTACCCTTCTGTACTGTAATATTTAGAATAAATGTAATAAGAGATCTGCTTCTCCTGCCCCTGTATTTCAATATCATCCTGCCGTGCCTTATAACTGCCCATCATCGTACCAATTCTACCTGAAAATTTGCCAGCGCCTTTCTTTGTTATGATATTTATCACGCCTCCTACTGCGTTATCTCCATATAGGACAGAACCAGCTCCTCTTACCACCTCTATTCTTTCTATTGATTCAACAGGTATCTGCAGCCAATCAGGCGCTGACGTATCTACCGGGTTAATCTTTCTTCCGTCTATCAGAACAAGGACATTGGTTATAGATGTATCAGCAAATCCCCTGATGTCGACCTTATTAGTTTTATCGCTTGAATTATTGTAAACATTAAGCCCTGCTTTTTCCATTAAGACTTCCGGAATATTCCTTGAATGAGAAGATTTAATTTCTTTGCTCCCTATAACAGTAACATTTGAAGTAGCTTCATAATCAGATTGCTCCATCCTTATAGGCGTAACCACAATTCTTTCCAAGTCAACATTGCCATTTTCATCCGTGCCGGCATAAACAAATTCTGCATTAAAAACTGCAGCTGCTATTATTATGTAAAAAAATATTTTTTTCATCACACCCTCCTTAAAAGCAAAAACCCTTGACGCAAAAATCGCATCAAGGGCTGTACCCTGGTTACTTGGCCCTTTGCCGCCCGTCGCGACAAAAAAATATATCTCAAATATATCGCAAGGTTTTCTGGCTTAAGGCATTACACAACAAGTTGACAAAACTAACATTGTAAGATTGTCAACATGTTTGGATTCCTACTTTCTGCGCCTTCTCGTCCGCCTGAGGCAAACAATGGCTTTAGCAGATTTTGTTCCTATTACAGCAGCGGGGCTGCGCTGAATTTGCATCAGCTTCCCTTATACAATATAAAATACTATTCAGTTTTATTTTTTATACAACAACTACTGCTTCGTGTCAATCTTTTTTTACTAAAAATATATGCGGGCGCAAAGTGAGTGGGTTCTCTTTTACTATAACAACTGTCTTGTAAACCTCTTCTATTGTCTTGTAATCCAGGACTTCGCTTGGGGCACCCTTACTTTTTATCGTCCCGTTATTCAGGAGAATCAGTTTATCGCAATAATCCGAAGCCAGGTTTAAATCATGCAATATTGATACAATTGTCAAACCGGATTCTTTATTCATTCTCCTTAATAAATCAAATATCTGAACTTGATGGCTTATATCCAGATGCGTAGTAGGTTCGTCAAGCAATAGGATCCTTGGCTCCTGCGCAATAGCCTTGGCGATAATCACCCTCTGTCTTTCGCCTCCGCTCAATTCATCTATAAACCTGTCTTTCAGGTGAAGTGCATCCACAAATTCCAGTGCTTCTAAAACAATCTTCAAATCTTTCCTTGATTCAAAACCAAACCTTTTCACATAAGGCGTTCGGCCCATTAAAACAACATCTATTACCCTGAATGGGAACATAAATGCAGTATTCTGCGGCACTACAGCCATAACAGTGGCTAATTCTTTTAAAGGCATATTCGCAAGATTTTTCTCTTCCAGAAAAATCTCTCCTTTAAAAGGTTTAATTATTTTTGTAGCAGCTCTCAAAAGAGTTGTTTTGCCGGAACCATTAGGCCCGATTATGCCTGTGAAATCGCCTTTAGCTATATCAAAAGAAATATCCTTTAAAACTTTTATATTATTATAACCGCTTGAAATATTCTTAAACTTTAACATTTAACCGCCTTAACCTACGCGGTTACCGCGTAGGTTACCGCGTAGGTTAAGGGGGTAAAAAAGGTGACCTATGCGGGTTTTATGGTTACTTAAAATAAGCTTTTCTGGATTTCCTTAATATATATATGAAAAATGGGACTCCTATAAAAGATGTAATTACTCCT
>JAPLMC010000043.1 GCA_026387215.1 Candidatus Omnitrophota bacterium | reverse complement strand
CATAAAAGAAACAATAAACTGGTACAAAACCAACACCACCTGGTGGCAAAAGCTAAAAACTTGACAAAAGTGACATTGTTAGTTTGTAAAGATTATTGGGAGTTGTAATATGTTTAACGAATTAAAGGCGAAAATTGAGAATAAAAAGGCAAATATTGGGATAATTGGGCAGGGGTATGTCGGGCTTCCTCTGGCAGTTGAGTTTGCGAAAGTTGGCTTTAGCGTTACTGGTTTTGATACAGACGATAAAAAGGTCGCGAGCATTAATAAAGGTGTATCTTATATATTGGACGTCCCTTCAAAAGATGTAAAAGAGCTCGTAGCTACAGGCAAGCTAAAAGCCACTAGCGACACCAAACTTCTCAGCAAAATGGACGCTATTATTATCTGCGTTCCTACGCCTCTACGGAAGACTAAAGAGCCGGATATTTCATATATACTTTCAGCGAGCAAAGAAATAGCCAAAAATAAAAGAAAAGGGCAGCTTGTGATACTGGAAAGCACTACTTATCCAGGCACAACAGAAGAGATAATTCTTCCTAAGCTTGATTTTGATGGTTCAAAGGTAGGCAAAGACTTTTTTCTGGCGTTTTCTCCTGAGAGAGTGGATCCAGGCAATCCTAAATATAAAACAAGGGATATTACTAAGATAGTAGGCGGCGTTACTCCTCAATGTACAGAGCTCGCTAGACTTTTATATTTTCAGGCGATAAAAGAGGTGGTTACTGTTACATCTACTCGCTCAGCCGAAATGGTAAAGCTTTTAGAAAACACCTTCCGCAGCGTAAATATAGCCATGGTCAACGAACTTGCCCTTATGTGCAACAAGATGAATCTAAATGTCTGGGAAATAATAAACGCTGCAAAGACCAAACCCTTTGGCTTTATGCCATTTTATCCCGGGCCTGGAATAGGTGGACATTGCATTCCTCTTGATCCATTATATTTGTCGTGGAAGGCTCGTCAGCATGGGTTTGAGGCGAGGTTTATTGAACTGGCTGATGAGATAAATTCTTATATGCCGCATTATGTGATGGATAAGATAGCTAATATTTTAAATGAGAAAAAGAAGCCTATGAAGGGTTCTAAGATTCTGATAATAGGTATAACGTATAAAAAAGATATAAATGATGTTCGCGAATCACCCGCGCTAGAGATAATAAGCTTGCTTATTAAAAAAGATGTCCAGGTTCAATGCCATGATCCGCTGGTATCTGGTTTTGAAGTTGATAGGGGCAAGAAAATTAGCACAGTCAAGCTTACAAAAGATAATATTTCTTCGAGCGACCTTGTAGTTATTATTACAGACCATTCTGATATTGATTATAAATTTATAGTAGATAACGCAAAGCTTATTTTTGATACTCGTAATGCTTTAAAAGACTTTAAAAACGCTAAAAATATAATTAAACTCTAAGATCTTGACAAAACCGTCATTGTAAGAGTGTCAAGATTATGGGAAGGAGATGGAGATGAGATTTTTGGTTACTGGAGGGGCTGGGTTTATTGGCTCGCACATAGTAGACGCATTAGTCGGAAACGGGGATACTGTTAAGATTATTGATGATTTTTCTTCTGGCAGAATGGAAAACCTGCAGGGAGTTTTGGATAAAATAGAGCTTATAAAAGGCGATATCAGAAACAAAGAGCTCGTAGCCAAAGCAGTTGAAGGAGTTGATTACGTGCTTCATCAGGCTGCTTTAAGAAGCGTTCCCAAATCTTTGGCTAACCCTGAGCTTTATAACGATGTCAATATTAATGGTACGTTAAATATTCTTACAGCCAGCCGCGACGCCAAAGTAAAGAGGGTAGTCATAGCCTCTTCTAGCTCTATTTATGGAGATATAGACAAACTTCCCGAGAGAGAAGACTTTTTGCCTCAGCTTATATCTCCATATGGTCTTACTAAACTTGCAGGCGAATATTATTCCAGTATTTTTTCCAAAATCTATGGCCTTGAAACAGTAAATCTGAGATATTTCAATGTGTTTGGCCCGCGCCAGTCTCTCGAAAACGAATATGCAGTCGTTATTCCTAAATTTATAACCTGTATACTTAAGGATGTCCCACCACCTATCCACGGCGATGGCAAACAAACCCGAGATTTTACTTATGTAGCCAATGTTGTCCAGGCTAATATCAAATCAGCTATTACTCCAGGCATAAAATGCGAAGTTTTCAATATAGCCTGCGGCAAAGCCTACAGCGTACTTGATATAATTAAATATGTAAATAAAATTCTTGGAAAAAGCATATTGCCAGCATTCGGCCCGATAAGAGCAGGAGACGCCAAACACACTCTCGCAGATATTTCCAAGGTCAAAAAAATAATCGGTTTTAAACCTGAAATAGGATTTGAAGAAGGGCTAAAGAGGACTATTGAATATTTTCGTTTAATTAAATAAAAACTGATAAAAAACCGCGTAGGTTACCGCCTGCAGGCGGTAACCTACGCGGTTGTGGTGGTTTAAGGTTGTGGTGGTTTTTTTTGGAAAGGATAACCAATGAAAAAAGCATTAATCACCGGTATCACTGGCCAGGACGGAGCGTATCTATCCAGGTTTCTGATTAAAAAAGGTTATGAAGTTCATGGCATTGTCCGGCGCGTAGCATTGGAAGATCCTGACCACAGACTATGGCGTCTGAGAGATATCTTGGATAAGATTACTCTACATCCAGGTTCTATGGAGAGCTACGCAAGCATATTTAAAATAGTGGAAAAAGTTAAACCGAATGAATGCTATCACCTGGCAGCGCAGAGTTTTGTAAGCTATTCATTTGAAGATGAATTCTCTACGATAAATACCAATATTAACGGTACTCATTTTATGCTATCGGCAATAAAAGAAAAAGCCCCTAAGTGTAAGTTTTACTTTGCTGCCTCTAGCGAGATGTTCGGCCACGTAAGAGAAGTGCCGCAGACTGAAAAGACGCCTTTTTATCCGCGTTCTCCCTATGGTATTTCTAAGGTTGCTGGCTTTGAGCTTACCCGTAATTACCGCGAGGCGTATAATATTTTTGCCTGTAATGGCATTCTTTTTAACCACGAATCACCTTTAAGAGGCTATGAATTTGTCACCCGTAAAATCACAAGCGCTGTGGCTAATATTAAATTAGGCCTGGCCAAAGATATTAAGCTTGGAAACTTAGATGCTAAGAGAGACTGGGGTTTTGCAGGCGATTACTGTGAAGTCATGTGGATGATGCTTCAGCAGTCTAAGCCTGATGACTATGTAGTAGCTACAGGCGAAACTCATACAGTCAGAGAATTTGTTAAGTTAGCCTTTGATTATGTAGGTCTTGATTGGAAAAAATATGTTAAAAAAGATAAGAACTT
>JAPLMC010000111.1 GCA_026387215.1 Candidatus Omnitrophota bacterium | reverse complement strand
GCGTGCTGTCGGCTGAGACGGAGCGCAAGGTCTCCCATGAAAAACGGAGCGTGGCTATGCACTATATCCGGACAGAATTCTTTCATTACTCGCGTTAAGAGTCCGGAAACTGGAAAGTTAACGGAGAAAACAGTCCCGTTAAATTTTTGGATAGCTGGGATACGGATAACACCTGGTTCCTCTGTCGGCATTCCCTCAAAGGCCGGGGTAACAATCAAAACCTCATGCCCCAAAGTTTTAAATTCTTCGCTAAAAGAATAGACCGATTGCTCTAACCCTCCTACAATCGGAAAATAGGTATTCGTCATCATAAGAATTCTCATTATTTATCCTTTAATTTCACGAGCGCTTTTCTAGCTGCCACGCATATCGCTTCGTAACAATTTTTCGAACCCATGGCAAAACCTTCCTTTTCCAAATCTTCGGGGAGAAGAGGTTTGCCGAATCTCACGCTAATAGGATGGTATCTGGGGTACTTTGCCGTACTAGCCCATGCCTCATGAGCTCCTTCTATAGCCACAGGCACAAGCTTTGCTCCAGTCTCTTTAGCCAAGACACCAAACCCTTTTTTAAATTCTCCGATTTTACCGGTACTGCTGCGCAATCCTTCCGGGAAGAAACACAAACCTTTACCGCGTTGTAATACAAAATAAGAGCTACGCAGTGCCTCCAGAAAATGTGTTGAAAAATCAAATGGAATAAATCTTCCCATCTTTATTAAATTTCTTAATACACGAGATTTTTCAAACGGCCTAAAAAAATACGGACCAAAGACGAAGTAAAAAAGCTGAAACACTGGTCTGCGCGGCAGGCTTGCGCCAATAGCCGGCCCATCAAGGAAACTCGTGTGATTGGCATATATAATATAAGCCCCTTCTCTAGGCACATTTTCTGCTCCTTCTGTCTTAATACTGAAAAATAATTTGAAAATCAAACAATCTATGGCTGTTAAAATAAATCGAAACAGCCAAGCGTAATAACCTGTGCTTAATTCGAGCATCTCCAGGCTTTCTTTTTTCGGCAACACCTGTAAGTGTTCTTTCCAGTAGCCTGACCCTAAAGATACTTTTTGATCCTCAATGGGAATGTTTTTGGCTCCTTTCAATGCATCTATTATTTCCAGAATAAGGTCCTTTACGCTAAAAGCTCTCGAGATTGCCTCATCTTTTATATCTACATTAAAAGCTACTTCAAGACGCGTAGCAAGCACTATATCGGCCTTCTAATATCACATTGCTCCTCCAGGCATTGCTCTTTTAAACATTCCAAAATTTTTATACCTGCCTCGGACTCTGTCAACAGAAGGTCCTCTGCCGAAAGCTCTCCTGATACAGGAAGAGCACCTTCTATCCCCTTAATCACTCTAGGTTCATATATTTTCTTGACCGCATATCTTTCTAACTTACCTAACAGATTATGCGGCAGATCCTCAAGCGCAATAGTAAAACCTTTAAGCCTTTTGTAAGTTGGGAGAGTTTGCGAAGCATTATCAAATCTCTCCTTAAGGACAAAGCGCAAATTCACTTCGCTGAATTCTCTGAACTTATCAAGATCGGGCTGGATGACAGCCCAAAGAACTTTCGATTTTCCTGCGCCTTTCATTCCAGAGACTGTAAAAACGCACATCTCTTTGACAGGGGCAACCTTTGTATAAAACGCCTCAATCTCTTCCGGGTAAATTTTCCTCCCAAAATTTAATATGATAAAATCTTTAACTCTAGCTGTAAGGACTTCTATCATTTATCCGCCTCATATTTTAATTCAATAGAATTAGTTCCTGGTGAAACTCTCACTTTCATGAAACCAGGTAATTGAATATCAATCGGCGGCTCGCTCACGAACCATTTTCCGCTCCATTCGATAAGAATATTTTGCGCTTGAGGCTTTATGAAAATTTTGATATCCCCAAAAAGGGTTGGCGCAGGCCCAAACGCAATAGTTTGCTTTTTCTCCAGCCAGATTCGCGGTATTCCAGAACATAAAATCAATCTGTTGCTTTCTTCGCGCACAAAACAATTTCTTACGATCATTACCCATTCCGCCGCAGCCCATACATGCTGTCCGTCTCCCATGCATCCTCCGCCAGTGCGAGGATGAATCGCCTCCGGCCATTGTCCCGTGGATGTGGCGAGATTTGCAACTGCGGTCATCAAATCAAAATACTTAGGATCACCTGAGCGTAAAAGCACTTGGGCCAAATGCAAAGTTAGATAAGAATTAATTCCAGAATGGGTCATATCATGAAAAAATCCGCCATGAACTAAACAATTTTTCATTAAAAAATCAGCCGTGTCTAAAATCCTTGGATCGTTCTGTTCAAAAATACGAAGCGGATAGCTGGCAGCCAAAGAACCGATCGCTCCAGAATCCATGCGACGATAAGGAGAAGCTGGTATCGCAAGTCTATTTAAACGAACGTCTACTTTCTTTAAGCTTTGATTGATGCTCTCCAGCAATACCCGTGATTCCTTTTCAAAATAAATAGCATCATCATTACCCTTGTAAGAGCTGCATAAAAATGCCGCTGCTTTTAATCCAGCAACAGACCAAAAGTCATCCCAGTAATAAAAATCATTGGGCCCTAGATGCTCGGCGCTAAAACCTGCTGGCAACAAACCAGCATGTAGAAATTTTAGATCCGGGGACAAGCGCTTGTTATAAATCCACTTACCGGCTTTCTGTATAGATTCTTTCCATTCCCCAGGCGGGATATTCCCAGTCATTTCACAATATTGACGGATGATCCATAAGGCCTCGCCGTTAGAATCCCATTCCCCTTCCTGAGAGAGAAAATAACCCTGGGCTGTTTGACGGGAGCGGAAACAATCCAAGGCACGTCGAACGCGTTCCTTTAACCCGACACATAACAAAGCATATAATATAAAAGCGGCATCGCGAAACCAAAACCTTCTGTAAATAAACGGCCCAGGATATACTTCCTTTGGAGAATGCAAAATCATGGTGTGAATAGCAGCTTCGTAAAGAAACTGAAAGTGTTTATCTGGAATTTGCAATTGAGCCGCACCTTGAAGACTTTTTTCCCACGCGAGCTTCGCAGTTTCTTGATAATCTCTACAGGATTCCTTTTCAATTTTGTCTGTTGTTAAAGGCACCTGCACTATCATTTCCCTGGGAAGGCCTGCTTCCAGTTTATACAACGCTGCTGCGGAAGCCATGCCAACCTTGCACCATATTTCTTTTGTATCTTCCTGCTCTGACAAATGTCTATAAACATCGCCATGACGATAATATGCAAACTCACATCGGTCCGGAGAAACATTAAAATATATTAAATCTTTTTTATTTACCTGCCAGCCCAGCCTGTTTTCAAGCAACGCAATATCATGAATAAAACTCACACCTTCGGGATTATACGGCCTCAGTGAAATAACAAGCCACGCTGCTTGATGAGCAAACCCTTCAACTTGGATCTGACAGACCGGGGATTGCGCCGAGCCAAGAACCTGGACTTTAGTTTGAAGCTTTAATTTATCAAGGACAGACTCTGTAATAACGCAAAGGCCTCCATCCATAACCATCTTTTGTGATATGCTTAGACTGCGCGACGGGATTAATGGTTCTCCCTCCTTTGGAATAATCCAAACATCAATAGACCAGCTATCGTAATATGGGGTAACAAGGCCGCGAGGATCTACAAGAGGAAATTCAACGCCGTCTGGAACTCCCAAAGCTGTCCAATTTCTATGAGTAAGATTAATCTGAGTTAACGAAAAAGACCGCGGGATAAATGCCTCGTTCAGAGGATCATATTGACATTCCACCCAATAAGGCCAGATCCAATCAAGGTTATGCTGGATAGCTAAACTATTTATCAAACCACGAGCATGTAAGACGACACCTGAACGCACCAGTTCCATTGGGGCCAATACCTCTGAGGGTTGCACAAAATTCTGTAACTGAGAAAGGACTTTAATAGGATCTACAAAACCCTGCTTGCGCGCAACATCTCTTACTAAAAATCTCCACGGAATCCATTTCCACCACATAAAATAAATCCCCTTTTGCAACAAAGTTCTAAAAACCCACCATTTAAAACAAACAAAGGTAAAGAAACCTGTTAACATTGAAGCAATGATTAAAGCTAAAAAAATAGTGCCTGGCCAACGCTCTAGAATACTTTGATTTGTTACAACATTAATTCCTAAGGCTAAAAAATTAACTAGTATATAGCGACCCACTTCAGGATATGATGACGACCGGTTGTATTGAAATATCCAGTATTTATTAAGCAAATACGAGACAATACCTGCGCACGTAAAAGAAATTCCTTTCGCCAGACTGAAAGATAAAAAGTGAATTAAAAAATAATAAATACCAAAGTCTGTTGCGCCGGCAATGGTCCCAGCAATTAAAAACCTGATAATCTCTTTTCTAGTCTTCATATTTATAATTTATTACAGTTTATCAAGTATCTGATATAAAACCCCTCCTGCAATATCAGGCTTGGGGAACATATATTTACGGCAGGAAATCGTTATTTCAGTCTTATTATCTGAGACCTTCCTAAGTATAAGCGCTGTCATCGTTCCATTAATATTGGCCTTAATCACTCCGTTTGACGCATCATCTTTAGTAATCCTTCCCATGCGCTTTACTACCTCAAGACTCACTTTATACATATGTTCAGAACTAACATCGATGATTTGCTGTACGCTATCTTTACCTATTAATGTTGCTGCTACGGCAATTGGCAGCACTGCCACTCCTGCTACTATAGCAACCCCGTAAATCTTGGCGCCTTGTATCCCTGCAGCCTTCATAGGTTCTGCCAAAACAAGTAAAGCTAACTGCTCAGCGTTAGGAACACTCTTATAGCTTTTGTGTCTATTAACATCGTAGACTCGCACACTAGGTTCCGTGCCCATCGCATAGTCCTTGTAAACAATCTTTCCGATACTTAAATTGAGGAAATCGATTTGCATAGGGGTAGGCGGAGGAGACTCTGACTCTTGCGCTATTTTTAATGAATCCACATTGAGCTTTCCTTCTTTATTTTTGGTAAGTCCCATCTCTTTTAATTCAATCTCCACAAGTAAAAAGTGCCGTTTCTGCTTAAATAAGGCCCCACGATCATATATGACTTTTATTTCTGGGCAAAATACCAGTATGCCTTTCGGGAAACCGCTGGGATTATACATTTTAAAGCCGGATATGCGTATAGTTGAGCTTAAAATATTTAATGAAAAACCATCCATATGTACTGGCGCTCCTGTTATGCGAGAGGCAACCGTTGTTACCACAGATTTGATAATAAAATTTTTAAAAATTGCAATACTCGTTAAAGAAACAGCTACTATCCCTAGCACTATAAAAATTTTCTTCATAAGCTCCTCCCTGAACTCCTATTACTTTCGAGCTAATCCTAAAAAACCTACTATACCAACGACAAATCCACCAATCAGAAGCCAAAGCGCCCTGTCTGTAGGTGCACCCGTAAAAAAACGCGAGATATCAGAACTAGCCGAGTGATAGGCGTTAAACCCAAAAACTAACAAGATAATTCCTATAATTAGAAGTGCAGCTGACATACTCTTATTCATATATCCTCCAATAGGCTTTTCAGTACAATTTTGAAAACAGCTGGCTGGTATCCTATACCAACCAGCCATAATCAATGAAACCCAGTATATTATTTTATGTTTAAAGCAATACGCGTATTTTTTATTCCCGGTAAAACCTCTGCAAAGCGCGTCATCATATCATCTAAAGATTTCAATTTGTAAACCTGTATGTTATTCCGGCTTAATTTTATCGCATGCCCGGTTTCTCTTTTGATGATTTTTTCAATTGTTGCAGCGTTATAATGCTTTGAATCAAATTTTACCTGTTTTATATCCTTTACATCTACATCCAGAGAACCTACTGTTCCGGGCAAATAAATCGTTCCAGTAGAAAAGTCAATAGCATAGGCAATGAGACCAGGTACTATAAAAAATAATAGCCCAATACCGTCTAAAATAGCAACCCCTGCATCAATTCTACCGCCTCTTTGCCCTCTGCGTTCAGGATACATAAGTGTACCGCAGCCAACCATCTGAACAATCAAAACAGCGCAGACTAAAACATAAAACGTTTTCACTAGCTTCTTAGTCATGGGTTCCTCCTTGTTCGTTTAGTTTCTGACTTTACCACTTCACGCTAAGTGTTCCATCCGAATTTTTCTCAGTCCGTTCACCTTCGAGTCTCAGCTGATTATCTACGCTTTTAACCCCGCGCAATTTTTCCACAGTTTTCTGTGCCAATACTTTGTGGGATTCGTTCGCAACAGTACCTGTCAAGGTAACAACGCCATCTCTGGACCGAATCGCAATCAAATCATCCTTAAGATCGATTTTAAATGCTTTAGATTTCTTGGCGGGTAACTCAATACGATTATCTCTCTCAGAAGCGCTGGCAAAAAATATGCCCGCATTTCCAACTTTCGTAGATCCAAGCACCGCTGCAATAATAACTATAATAATAAATGTACCTGCTCTACACGACATAGTTCTCTCCTCTCCCCCCCCTTTTTTTTATACGTGTCTTACAACAAAACGCGTCAGACCCACTAGAACCACTGCGCCTGTAAGGGCCACTAAAAATGCGCCTACTGAACTACTGGTATATAACCCCATCGCTCCAGCCATCCATCCGCCAAGTATAGCTCCGACAATCCCGATTATAATGTCTCCGATAATCCCAAAACCACGGCCTGTGGTGATAATTCCAGCTAACCACCCAATCACTCCGCCGATAAAGAGAAACCATACCCAATATCCTATAGTATTGTGTCCCATGTTTCTTGCCTCCTTTTTATTATTACCAATTACTGTATTACAGTTGTGCTCGTTGTCGTTACAGTAGTTGTGCTTGCAGTTACAGATGATGCTGGATATAACGTAATGGAGCGCGCATACCTATTTCCACTCTTTACAACAAATTCAACCTTCACTAAATCACTCGGCTTTAGTACCAATCGTACAGGTTCCATGCTTGGATTTTGCATGACTATGATATCTTTTGGTTCATAAACAAAATAACTCAAATTGCCAGTTCCCGGTTTCTCCTTTATGGTGAATGTTCCGGATTGGACATCTATAGATTTGAGTTCGCCAGAAGCTTCCTGGATAATAGGCTCCGACATAGATTCAGCAATAATCTTTTGGGCAACCGGCTCCATTCCCAGCTCACCTTGAATATAATTAAATTCAATTTTGACATGTTGACCTACCCGTAAATCCTCAAGTTTTAGAAATTTCTTATCTCTGGGGTCAACTACACGGGTGTCGTTCTTATTAATGTTATACTTTGTTGGATCTTTTCTGTCTTTGGATGCATCTAGTTCCAGCTGCAGCTTGCCTAACTTAACATCGATCTCGGAAATTTTTCCAGAAACCTGGACAACTTTTGCATTCTCTGCTTTAACGGAAGCATGCAGAGGCACGCTGGTGACTAGTAGGGCGGCTACAACCGCCATAAGTACCCTTGAATAATAACTTGTGTTCATAGAACGCCTCCTTTTCTGTTTTTTAGTTTTTGCATTTATTAATTAAATCAACTAATTCCTGGTCATTAAACGGTTTTTGCAAGAAGCCCATGGCCCCTGCTATTAAAGCCTTCTCTTTAAGCCCTTCATTTTTATCCGCCGAAATAATAATTACCGGACGACTACATCCTGATACAAGAAGACGCTCGAGCGTTTCCCATCCGTCCAGTCCAGGCATATGAATGTCCAAGATCAAACAACCTGGAACGCTATTTGGCACAGCACAAAAAAATTCCTCAGCGGAATTAAATGTATCCACAGCAAATCCGTACGTAGCCAAAAGGATGCTGAGTGCGCGACACACTGATTCGTCGTCATCCACAATAAAAATTTGCTTATTTTCTAATAACATTTCGCTGTTCTCTTTAATGTGCAATTTTTCTGGCTTCATGGTGTCATTATAGAAGTGACAGAAATTAAATCAATTGTACCTGGGTATCATCTTAGGATTTTACAGTTTCGTGTAGAAAATTTTGTCTTCGAAGTGACTGAGAAGAAATCAGTACTGAGAGGAGGTGAAGCTTGCTTTCTGAGCAAAATAGATAAGTTCCGTTACGGTTTTAGCCTGCATCTTCTGCATAACCCGGCTGCGATGAACCTTGATCGTTTGGAGAGTAATTCCCCGCTTAAAAGCAATCTGTTTACTCAGCATCCCCTTGGCTACGAGTTGAAAAACTTCCAGTTCTCGCGGAGACAAGGTCTTGATGCGTCGCTTTATTTTTGATATTTCGGCTTGTTCTTTAATTTGAATTTTGTTTTTTAAGATGGCTTGCGTAATGGCATTAAGCAGTTTTTTTTCAGTGAATGGCTTGGGTAAGAAATCTATTGCTCCGGCCTTCATAGCTCTCACGCTCATCGGGATATCCCCATGCCCCGTGATAAAGATAATAGGGATGGCAAGCTTCCGGCCTGCCATTGCATCTTGAAGAGCAAGTCCGTTAATATCCGGCAGTTGGATATCCAAAACTAAGCAGGATGGCAATTTAAGATGCTTGAATGCCAGGAAGTCTGCTGCACGCATAAACATCTCAACCTTAAACCCGTGTGATTTTAACAATAAGGATAGAGCCCTGCACACAGAAACATCGTCATCAACGATATAGATAGTATGTCCGGGATTATTCACTTAAACATCCTCTATATCAATAGGAATAGTGAAATAAAAGGTTACGCCGTGATCAGGATTATTCTCTGCATTTAATTGTCCACCATGCGACTCAACGATAGAACGGCTGATAGACAACCCCATGCCCAAACCATCTGGTTTGCTCGTAAAAAAGTGAGTGAAAAGCTTAGGCATATTTTGCGTTGGGATTCCGCATCCGGAATCCTTTACCGCTATGATAATCGTGTCGGTATCTTTACGCGATGTGCAAATCAATATTTCTCTGGAATCAAGACTATTCTCCATGGCATCAAAACTATTGCTGATAAGATTCAGGAGGACCTGCTGCAGCTGTATTTTATCGCCACGGACAAGTGGAAGATTGGCGTCCAACTCAGTTTTAATAACACTGTTCCTTACAGCAGCATCAGTAGCAATAAGCATAATAGTTTCATTAATAAGGGTACTTATGTCTAGCGGTTTTATTTCAGGTGCGCTTTTCTTTAAGAGTGACCGCAATCGCTGAATAACCTCAGTCGCCCGTTTGTCATCATTAACGATGTATGAAAGAATCTTCTGTATTTCTGGTTCCCTGTTTAAGAGCATCCGTTGGGCAGCTTGAGCGTAAGAAAGGATAGCCGTAAGAGGCTGGCTAATTTCATGAGCCAAGGACGAAACGAATTCCGCAAGTTTTCCTACCCTAGTGACATGCAAAAGCTCCTCGCGCTGCTTAATAATCTCTATATCTTTTTCCAGTATTAAGGCAGTGTCGATCTGGATCTGCGCTTCTGACCTTATCTGCTTCTCTGCCCCATTCCTTAACTCCCCATTCTTTACCTTCAACTCATCGGTTTGCTGTTGAATTTTATGTTTCAAATAGCTACGATCTTTACGTAAACCAGCAACTAATCCTTTAAGACGCACGCGCTTTCCGTTTCGGATTTTATTTTCCAATAACAGCTTTTTCGTTTTCTTTTTCTTTGTCATTTTTATATACGGTAGTTTTTTACTGATTTTTTGTCCAATAAGAAGAATACTCTGAGGTTAGATATATCCTAGAATACATTTTACTATACACAAGAAAATTCTTCAATAAATTTTATAGAGATATTTTTAAACTTTTATATCACACATTTCTTATGTCACAGGAACATCCCTTATTAGCATAAATAAGCCTCTTATATGGCCAAATAACTGCGACACTATGCTTGAGAAACTAAATGCCAATTAAGAGATAAAGAGATGGTTCGATGAGATTTTTTTGGCTATTTTAAGCGAACTTTCGGCTGGACAAAATCTTTGGATCACTAGCGACTTAACAATACAGAAAATAATGCCCTAACTCTTTGACGCATCGCGACATAAAAAATACCCTGATCAGCATTGCCGATCAGGGTTAATCTTATCTCTCCATCTGGAATTTGAGAGATTACTGTGGCTGGAGGAGATGGAATCGAACCATCATACCAGGTTCCAGAGACCTGTGTCCTACCGTTAGACGATCCTCCAAAAAATCTATATCTTATTCCTTTCCTTTATTTCATTTTCAATATACATCTTGAGGCGTTTTGGGTCATTTTGGGCGATTCCTTTGAAAACTACCCCTGCTTCAAATGTTTCGGAATTTTCTTCGTCTATTTTTATAAATTTTTTGTTTTCTTCCACTTTACCACATTAACCGCGTAGGGTGTCTTCGACAACCTACACGGTTTTTGCAATTTAATTTTTATGTTTGTGTTAAAACCCGCTCAAGCCTTGTTACAACTTTGTCTTTGCCCAGAAGAGCCAAGACTTCGAATACGCCTGCTGAAACAGCTTTGCCTGTCACCGCAACTCTCAGCGGATGTATCAGATCAGAACTTTCTATCTTCAACTCCTCTATCAGTGCCCTGGACGATTTTTCTATATTTTCCTGTGTAAAAGGGTCTAATTTTTCAAGCCGTTCTCTTGTTATGCTCAGTATACTTGAAACCTTGTCTTTTTTCAAAAACTTTTCTACAGCTTCTTGATTGTACTGCACCTCATCCGACATAAATATGCCGAATTCTTCCCTAAATTCAATCAGAGTCTTAACCCTAGGGTGATAAAGTGCCGCGAATTTTTTGAACCATTTCTCATCGCAATCTGGCTTTATAAAATCTATACCTATTGCAGCAAATTCATCCGAAGTGAGTTTTCTTATATGCTCCCCATTAATCCATCTTAATTTATCCAAATTAAATTCAGCGCCTGTTTTATTTATCCGTTTCAGGCTGAATTTTTTTACAATCTCTTCTACGCTCATGAATTCTTTGTTATCCCCCGGCGCCCATCCCAAAAGTGAAAGATAATTAACCAGTGCCTGAGGCAGATATCCCATCTGGCGGTAATCTGTTATTGAAACCGCTCCGAAACGTTTGGATAAAGGTGCTTTGTCAGGCCCGAGTATCAAAGGTATGTGAGCAAATTTCGGTGGCTTTACCCCAAGCGCATTATAAACAGCCACTTGTTTATTAGTATTTGAAATATGATCATCGCCTCTAATTACATGCGTTATCTGCATATCTATGTCATCTATGACGCATGCAAAGTTATAAGCGGGACTTCCGTCTGATTTTATTAATACCAAATCGTCTATCAGGGTATTGTCCACTTCTATCTCACCGTGCACAAGGTCATATATCTTTACTTTTTCATCAGGTATTTTAAAAATAATGGCTTCGCCGTCTTTATAAGCCAGGCCTTGCTCGAGCAATTTCTGGGCATTGGATCTGTACATATCAAATCGTTTTGTTTGAAAAAATGGACCTTCGTCCCAGTTCAGGCCTAACCATTTGAGATCCGCGATAATTTCTTCCATGTAGACATCGCTGGAACGCTTCTGGTCAGTGTCCTCTATCCTTAATATAAATACGCCGCCCTGAGATCTTGCATACAGCCAATTAAATAGGGCTGTCCTTACGCTTCCTATATGTAAATACCCTGTTGGGCTTGGCGCGAACCTAACGCGAACCATATTCAAAACCCTTTCTTATTGCCTTTTCATTAACAGGCAATAGATTATGATAAGTGCTGGAAACAATATCCTTAAGCCCATTTATCAATGACTCCTGGGAGATAATTTTTCTTTTTCCTAAAAGAGCTCCGAGAGCAACCATATTTCCTATCCTGTGATCGCCTGCTTCTGCAGCAAGAGCTGTAATAGGTATGTTTAAAATCTCTATATCTTTTCTTTTAGCTGGGCTATCTATGATAGACTTGTTCATTATAAGAAGTCCGTTTGTCTTTACCTTTGTTTCGTATTTCCGGAAAGACGGGCCGTTCATAGCAACGCATATCGTGGGCTCCTTAATAAGAGGCGACGCAATAGCTTCGCTTGAAATAATCACCATAGAATACGCTGTGCCGCCTCTTACCTCTGCGCCGTAAGAGGGTATCCATGTAACATGCTTCCCTTCATTCATGGCTGCATAAGCAATAGCCTTGCCCATAAACATGATGCCCTGGCCTCCGAAACCTGCGAAAATTATTTCTTCTTTCACGTTATATCCTTAAAAATTTTTAAAGGGTATTCCTTTGTCAACTCTTCTCCTACGAACTTTATCGCATCCTTCGGGGAAAGACCGAGATACGTGGGACATGGAGAAAGAACTTCAACTATTGAAAAGCCCAGACCTTTTATTTGATTTTCAAACGCTTTTTTTATAGCCCTTTTAGCCTTTAGAATATTCTGTGGAGAATGGACTGTTACCCTTTCCGCATACACAACCCCAGGCAATACAGACAATAATTCGCATACCTTTAAAGGAAAGCCGTGGATCTTTTGTTCTCTACCTGAAGGCGTAGTCGCAGTTTTCTGTTTTAAAAGAGTGGTTGGCGCCATCTGGCCACCGGTCATGCCATATACCGTATTATTAACGAATATTATTGTAATATTTTCGCCTCTATTTGCCGCATGTATTATCTCTGCTGTCCCTATAGCTCCAAGATCTCCGTCGCCTTGATAACCAAATACTATCCTATCTGGCAGCGACCGTTTTATACCTGTAGCAACTGCGGGAACTCTGCCATGCGCTGCTTCTGTCACGTCAAAATTCCAATAATCATATGCTATTACAGCACATCCTACAGGAGCAATGCCTATAAGTTTCTCCCTTATCCCAAGATCGTCTATAACCTCGCATATAACCCGGTGTACAATACCATGGCCGCATCCCGGACAATAATGAGTGCCCGCATCTCTGATACTTTCAGGTTTTTCAAAAATCTTATCCATTTTAACCTCTACCCGATCGGCGATCGGGAATGGTTCCCAAAAATCTTATCCATTGATATTCTCAATTTCTTTTATTATCTCGTCTTCGGAAGAAATCTCGCCGCCTGTGCGGCCGTAAAAGTGCACTGGTCTTGCGCAATCTATGGCCAGTTTTACGTCTTCTATCATCTGGCCGCAGCTCATCTCTACAACTAAAAATGATTTAACATTTTTTGCCAGCTTCTTAAACTCTCTTTCAGGAAACGGCCACAATGTTATCGGTCTGATCATGCCTACTTTTTTACCTTTTTTGCGAAGATTCTCCACAACGCTTCTACAAATCCTGCTTGGAGTGCCATAAGCGACCAGCATAATCTCGCTGTCGTCTCTATACAAAACTTCGCACCTTTGTTCCTCATTCTTTATCTGGTTATATTTTTTCTGCAATTTTAAATTAAACTCCTCAAGCTCTGCTTCCTTCAAAATAAGTGACTTTATAACTCTGGGCTTCCTTCCCTTGCACCCGTCTAATATCCAGTCTTTTTTTATTTCCAGCTTTGTTCCATCCTTAAACTCTACAGGCTCCATCATCTGACCTAATATCCCGTCTCCTAGTATCATGACAGGCATCCTGTATTTATCAGCCAAGTCAAATGAAAGCATTGTTAAGTCAGATATCTCCTGGCAAGACGCAGGTGCAATGACTATCATATGATAATCACCATGGCCTCCGCCTTTAACAGCCTGAAAATAATCACTCTGGCCAGGCCCGATATTGCCTAATCCAGGCCCGCCTCTCATAATATTAACAATAATTGACGGAAGCTCGCACGCTGCCAGATAAGATATACCTTCCTGCTTTAAACTTATACCAGGGCTAGAAGAAGACGTCATTGCCCGTGTGCCTGTAAGAGACGAACCGAATACCATATTTATAGCCGCAAGCTCGCTTTCAGATTGTATAAAAACTCCGCCTGCTTCAGGCATATGCTTTGACATGTAAGCAGGAATCTCATTTTGAGGCGTGATAGGATATCCCGCGTAAAATCTGCAGCCCGCTCTTATCGCAGCCTCTGCCAACGCTTCATTTCCGCACATTAAAACTTTTTTTGCCACTATAACCACCCCAACCGCGTAGGTTGCCATACGGCAACCTACGCGGTTTATTTATATATTGTTATACATAAATCAGGACATATAATCGCGCAAAAAGAACAGCCCGAACACCTCTCGGTCTCTATAACCTCTGCAGGATACGCGCCTTTTTTATTCAGAGACTTGGACTGCTTTATATGCCCTTTCGAACAATATACAACACAAAGCCCGCAGCCTTTGCATTTTTCCGAATCAATTTTTATTTTTGCCATTCTTTTTTTATTCTTTCCGCTATTTTTTTCGAAGACAATCCATATTTATCCAATAACACTTGTCTATCCCCGTGTTCAATAAACTTATCAGGCAAAGCTATATTTTTAATTATAATATCTTTCTTTATTTTATCAATGATTAATTCTAAAATACCTGAACCAAACCCTCCTTCAAGAACGCCTTCCTCTATTGTAAACAATCTGCCTGTCTTAGAAACTGATTGCTTTATTAATTCTACGTCAAGGGGCTTTATAAATCTCGCATTTATGACTTCGCAATCTATGCCTTCATCCATTAAAAAATCTGCCGCTTCCTGCGCAATATTAGACATGTAACCAATACTTACTATTGTCGCATCCTTACCTTGCTTTAATAACTCCCCTTTGCCTAAATTTATCGGAAAATTATTTTTTAAATTAGGTTTGAGAAAATAGCTTGCACCACGCGGATACCTTATTGCTACAGGTCCTTTATCGTAAGATACAGCCCAGCTAAACATGTTCTTTAATTCTTCCTCATCTTTCGGCGCCATAAAAATTATGTTAGGCAAATGCCTGATATAGCTGATATCAAATACGCCATGATGTGTAGGACCATCTTCGCCTACAAGGCCAGCTCTGTCTAGCATAAATACTATATTGAGGTTTTGAAGACATGCTTCATGAAACAGTTGGTCATAAGAACGCTGTAAGAAAGTAGAGTATATGGCTACTACTGGCTTGAAACCTGCTCTTGCAAGGCCTGCGCTAAAACCAACCGCATGCTGCTCAGCCATGCCTACGTCAAAAAATCTGTCAGGAAAAAGAGTTGCAAATTTATCAAGTCCAGTGCCTTCAGGCATAGCAGCTGTTATGGCCACTATCTTGTTATCTTTATCAGCTATCTCTATTATTTTATCTCCAAAGGCCTTTGTAAAACTTGCCTCAGTTTGAACATCCTGCTTTTCCTTATTTGACACCTCTATCTTTTCGCCTGTATCCACGTTAAAAGAAGATATCCCATGAAACTTCTCAGGCTTTTTTTCCGAAAAACTATACCCTTTTCCTTTTTTAGTAACCACGTGAAGTAAGATAGGCTCATTAAGTCCTGAAATATTTTTAAGCATTTTTATAACCATGCCCGTATCATTTCCGTCAATAGGTCCAAAATATCTTAGGCCAAGCTCTTCGAATATCATGCCAGGGACAAGCAAATTTTTAAGCCCTTCTTCCAACCTTCTTGCTGAGCGTATAACGCTAAAACCAAAACGCGGACCCTTGGCCAACAGACCCTCAACATCTCTCCTTACTCTGTTATACGCAGGCGCTGTGATAATTCTATTCAAATATTTACTCAATGCGCCCACACTCTTTGATATGCTCATTTCATTATCATTCAGGATAACAATCATATTTTTACGCAAGTGTCCCGCATGATTCAACGCCTCAAACGCCATACCTCCTCCAAGAGACGCATCGCCTATAACTGCTACAACCTTATATTTTTTTTGTTCCAAATCTCTGGCGCTAGCCATACCTAATGCAGTAGAAATAGAGGTTGAGCCGTGGCCTGTGGTAAACACATCATATTCGCTTTCGTATTTATTCGGAAATCCGCTGATGCCGCCTGCTTTACGAAGTGTATCAAATCTGTCTTTTCTTCCAGTTAAAATTTTGTGGGCATATGCCTGATGCCCCACGTCCCATATAATAATATCTTCGGGCGCATTTAAACAATAATGAATGCCTATTATAAGCTCGACCGCCCCAAGGCTTGACGCTAAGTGCCCGCCAGAGGAAGCCACATTGTTTATAATAATCTCCCGTATCTCATGTGCTAAAGCAGGCAGCTTGTCCACGCTTAGCTTTTTTAAATCCGCCGGGTTATTTATATTGTCCAACAATCTCTCTGCCATAATCTTTACATTCTGACAATGTTAATTTTGTCAAGTTTACGCGCAAATCAGGTTTGCTAGCTCCAAAAGCCTGTTTGCTTTTTTACCAAAAATCTTTAAATGATTCTTTGCCGCGCTTGCCAGTTTTTCGGCTTTTTCTTTTGTGCGCTTTTCACCATATAAATTTACATAGCCATCTTTATCTTTCAGATCATCCAAAAGCTGAAATGTAACTCCAATATTTCTCCCAAAATTTCCTAGGGCATTTATCTCCTTCTTACTAGCGTCTTTGATGATTCCTCCTGATTTCGCTGCAACCTCAAATAAAACAGCTGTCTTGTTAAGATTTATATATTCAATATGTTTTCTTTGAACCTTGAACCTTGAGCTTTGAGCCATTATATCCGCAACCTGCCCTCCTATTACACCGCAGGTTCCGATTGCTTTTGATATTTCTTTTATAATATCAATATTTCCTGATTCAGCAATAACTTGAAAGGCAAGAGTTAGAAGCCCGTCACCTGCCAGAAGTGCTATGTCTTCTCCAAATTTTTTATGACATGCCTGTTTACCGCGCCTAAAATCATCATTATCCATACAAGGCAGATCATCATGGATAAGAGTATATGAATGTATCAACTCTATGCCGCACGCAACAGGCATTGCTGAATCACCTTTGCCGCCGCATGCCTCAAATCCCGCAATAGTAAATATAGGCCTTATTCGTTTACCTCCAGGAAACACCGAATACCTCATGGCCCTGTGTATAACTTGGGGTTTGAGAGAACTCTTGGGAAGGTATTTATCCAGGGTTTTATCTATTATATTTTTTTTATCTACTATATATTTTTCTATATCCATTATTCTTTAAAAGGTTCCAGCGCGACTTTACCATCTTTTTTAATGAGAACTTCTACCTTGCGCTTTGTCTCGTCAAGCTTTTTCCTGCACGACTGGATCAGCTTCATCCCTTCTTCATATTTTTTTAACGATTCTTCAAGAGGCATATTTCCACTCTCAAGCTCTCCTACAATCTCTTCCAGTTTTTTCATCATCTCTTCAAATTTTAATTCTTTTGCCATAATGCCCTCACAAATTTGCGAAGCAAATTTGATCCCGAGTCGCCCTAGTTTTTGTCATCTAGCAGCGAGGGACCTCACTCATTCTACTTTACTTGTAAAGCTCCCCTTAGAAACCCTAGTCTCCACTAAATCTCCTTTTTTAATATCCTTATTATTTTTTATTATCTTCCCATCTGAAAGCTTAAAACTGATACTATATCCTCTGTCCAAAATTCCAACAGGACTGAGTATATCCAGTTTTTCTGAAAGCAATTTAAAATTCTCCTCTTTTAATTCCATATAATGTTTAAATCTTAAAGCCATACCTTCTTCTATCTCATCCAAACGCTGTTCGTATTCTCTGATTATATCTATCGGAAAATCTTTAATCTTTTTTTCTATCTCATCCAGCTTATCTGAAAGCTCGCTTTTTTTAGCTATGACTATCTCCGCAGCTACCGAAGGAGTTGGTGCCCTCATATCCGCTACAAAATCGCAAATCGTCCAATCTATCTCGTGGCCAACTGCACTTATAATAGGTATCTTTGAATTATATACAGCTCTGGCCACTACCTCTTCGTTAAAAGCCCAAAGGTCTTCTAAGCTTCCACCGCCTCTTCCGACTATCATAACATCCACATTCCCCAGCTTATTAAATTCTTCTATTGCGGACGCTATTTCTTCTTTCGCCTCGAGTCCCTGAACCTTTACGGGATTTATAATTACGTTGACGCTGGAAAATCTTTTATTTAAAACATGTAGGATATCTCTTATTGCGGCGCCTGTGATTGAGGTGACTATTCCTATCCTTTCAGGAATAAGCGGTATCGGTTTTTTATGAGCTTCTTCAAAAAGTCCTTCCTTAAAAAGTTTTTCTTTAAGCTGCTCAAATGCAAGCTGCAGCGCTCCTACGCCTTTCGGCTCCATCCTTGCCACATAAAGCTGGTAAACCCCTCTTTGCTCATATATGCTTATTCTTCCGCAGCATAAAACCTGCATGCCATCTTTTATCTCAAATTTTATCTTCTCGTTGCTGCTTTTAAAAAATACGCACTTAAGTTCACTTTTGTTGTCTTTTAGCGTAAAATAAAAATGGCCCGAAACAGCCTTAAAATTCGATATCTCACCTTCAATCCATATATTCTGGAATGAGTCCTCAAGTACAATTTTTATGCTAGAGGTAAGCTGGCTTACCGTATAAATATATTTTCCCTTGTCTTCCATACTAATAATAGCTCTCGATCTTTTCTTTTACCCTTTCCATTGAAAGAGTCTTGCCGCTTTCGTCGTCTATATCTACTATAGCGCCTTGCAATTCTATGTCTTTATCCGCCACTTCGAATTTTTTAGGCATGCATGTTAAAAAATGCTCCACGATCGCATCAACCCTCCTGCCTATTACTGAATCTTGAGGCCCTGTCATGCCTAAATCAGTAATATACCCTGTGCCGCTTGGAAATATCTTTTCATCCGCTGTCTGAACATGCGTGTGAGTTCCAAATACAACGCTGACCCTGCCATCCAAAAATCTGCCCATGGCTATTTTTTCGCTCGTAGCCTCTGCGTGCATATCTACCAAGATTATTTTTGTAACCCTGTTAATTTTTTCAATCTCTCTCTCAGCTGCTGTAAAAGGACAGTCGATCGGTTTCATAAAAACTCTGCCCAATAGATTTATCACGGCTATTTTTTTTTCACTCTCCAGAGAAATAATTGTCATGCCTGAGCCGGGAGAAGTCTGAGGATAATTCGCAGGCCTTAAAACA
>JAPLMC010000105.1 GCA_026387215.1 Candidatus Omnitrophota bacterium | reverse complement strand
CTGGCGCTTCATTATTTCTTTTACGGATTCTAAGCGCAAAAATCCAGACCTCTCCTCGTATTTTTTTGTAGGCACTAACTGGCTTCTAAAAGAAATTTCTGTTTCTTCAGAAGCCTGTTTTTCTTTCTGTCTCTTAAAAATGTTTTTGGAAATAAAGTCTGTTACTTTGGGAATAAAACCTGGGGTAGTAGTACTTGATAACGATATAGGGGAGAAATTAGTAGCCCAAGATATATCATATATAAGAAATGTTAGTATTAGGGTTACGGATACTATTTTTAGCCATCTTTTGCCCTGCCAGTCTAACATTGGCTTTCCTCCTAAAAAAATAGCCGAATTGCCTCAAAATAAAGCGCTTTTTTGAGCTCTTTTCGGCAACTCGGCTATCCTTAAAAGGACCCTTAGTTTTGCGTCCCATGATTACTCATGGTTTGCTATTATCGGAGAGGTAAATTTATTTCAAATACTTTATAAATATACTTATCTTATATGGAAAAAATTTATTTTTCTTCTACATATATAGTATATACTATGAGGCTGATTATGTCAAGGTTAACTTATTAAATATCTTCAAAAAGTACTATATAATAAAATTAAAGTTGGTGGAGGCGGCGGAATTCGAATCCGCGTCCTTTAACATCCCAATAAGAGTATCTACATGCTTAGTCTGCTTTTCCAGTCTCACTTGATACTATCCAGCAGACGGGATTATATCAAGCATAGTCTTTTCTATGCTCCTCGCCAGCCACTAAAAAACATAAAGTTGGCAAGCCAGCCTGCTAACGGCGTTTATCAGACCTCGCAGGCAAGATCTGTAAACGGGTTGCCTAATTAGGCAACAGCTACCGCCTCGCTAGAAGCAAGGATCGCTTCCGCTTCAGCTACTGCATTGTAGTTGGCGTTTAATTTGTGCCAGGTGTTTAATGAGGCCTCCTGACAACCTCAACATGCTGCTCTTGTCAAGCCTATCAAAGTCGAAACCTTTCGCCCCCGAATTTTGCGAAGCAAAATTCGTCCCAAGCGACCTTCTTTTCATACTGTGTCTCGAGGGACATTCATGCTTCGCTACTAGTTTATTTCAATCTACTTCTCTTAGCCCTCGCCAAATCTCTATCTGACTCTCTTTTCTTTATTGCCTCACGCTTATCATAGTGTTTTTTGCCCTGAGCCAAACCAAGTTCAACTTTTACAAACCCATTTTTAAAATAAGTCTTTAAGGGTATAAGTGCCAATCTTTTCTGTAAAATCTGGCCTTTTAAATATTCTATCTGCTTTTTATGTAAAAGTAGCTTCTTTGGCCTGAGAGCGTCTTGTTCTTTACTATCATATTCATAAGGACTTACGTGCATATGATAGAGAAAAATCTCACCCTCTTCTACCTTGCCAAAACTCTCAGCCAGACTAGCCTTTCCAGAGCGTATTGACTTAACCTCAGCGCCCCTTAATTCAAGACCTGCTTCCATAGTCTCAAGTATAAAAAAATCTCGCCTAGCTGATCTATTGGTAACTACAGAATTATATTCCATATTTTAAAATTTATGAAGTAAATTTGATCCTGAAGCGCCGTTAAACAATGCGACAAATAGGAGCATTGTAGGCGGTGAAGAATATTTATGCTCCGATGCTTATTTATT
>JAPLMC010000103.1:22912-23996 GCA_026387215.1 Candidatus Omnitrophota bacterium | reverse complement strand
GCGGCGCAGGGCATAGCGAGCAAATCCTGCAAAGAATCACACCGGGCGGCATGTTGATAGGGATCGATAGAGACGAAGAAACATTGAGATTGGCATCTGAAAGGCTGAGGCCTTTCGAAGGGTCATTCAAATTGATAAACAAAAATTTTAAGTATCTAAAAGAAATACTTAAAGACATAGGGATTAGTAAAGCAAATGGAATTATATTTGATTTGGGCATATCTAGTATCCAGATGGAATCGTGGCAGCGAGGATTCAGCATAAAAAGCGATGGGCCTTTAGATATGCGTATGGATCGCAGCCAGAGCGTTACTGCAAAGAGCCTGGTAAACCGCCTCAGAGAAACGGAACTCTCTGAAATTATAAGAGATTACGGAGAAGAGAGATTCCACAGAAGGATAGCTAAAAGAATTGTTGAAGAAAGAAAGTGTAAAGAAATTTCTACAACAGCTGAATTCTACCAGGACTTTTCAGGCCATTCGCATAAAGGTTAACGATGAATTAGACTCAATCAAGGATGCGCTTAACGCGTTACCTGATTCTCTTGAAAAAGGCGCCAGGTGCTGCGTTATATCATTTCATTCATTAGAAGACAGAATAGCAAAAAATACTTTTAAGGAGTTTAAGGCCCAGGGCCTTTTTGATATCCTTACCAAAAAACCTATCATGGCGGATGAAAACGAGGTGATTACCAATCCGCGTTCAAGAAGCGCCAAACTTCGAGTGGGAGAAAGGCTGTAAAAATGGAGAAAAACCCCAATAATTGCTGTTCTAAAGCTCTTGCAACTATAATTATGGTGACTTTTGTTGCAGTGATGTATGTAAACCAGCAGGCTCTTGTATACCAGATGGGTCTAAAAGTAAAGCAGAACAATGATGTTTATACAAAGCTGGTTGACCATAATAAGATTCTGGTATATAATGTTTTAAATTTGAGGTCACCTGTCGCTCTTGAGAGAAAACTCTTAGCAAAGGAAGTAGAGTTATCCATGCCTTCCAAATGGCAGGTGGTAAAGATTAATCATTCCCCTAAAAAGATTGCTTTAAACAGTAAAAATTTAGCAAAAACAGGCCCTTTAACAAA
>JAPLMC010000103.1:5195-22901 GCA_026387215.1 Candidatus Omnitrophota bacterium | reverse complement strand
AAATTTAGCAAAAACAGGCCCTTTAACAAATCTGTTTGTAAGTGGCCGATAAAAAATAGGTAAGAATTGTGTATAAAGGAACTCCTTCTCGTATAAGGAAAGTTCTATATGCTTTAATTATAGCATTCGCGCTCCTAGGTGTCAGGCTCGTATTTGTCCAATTAGGCGCATCAAAATCCTTGTCAAATATTGCTTCAAACCAATATAAACTTTCAGTGTCGCTTCTGCCTAAACGTGGCGTAATTTATGACCGGAATCTGAAAGAACTCGCCATATCAATAAACCTTAATTCAATCTTTGCAGAACCTTTTAAGATAAAGAATAAGTTCGCAGCCAGCCAGAAACTTGCCAGTGTTCTTGGCATAAGCAGTGATGAAATATATAAGAAACTTAGCCAGGAAAAAGGGTTTGCGTGGCTCGCCAGAAGAGTTTCTTCTGATACTGCAAGGTTTGTCAACGTACTTGATATTAAAGGTATAGGTTATATCAAAGAGCCTAAGAGGGTCTATCCCAATGGCATAGTCGCAAGCCATATTCTTGGCTTTACAAACACGGATAATAATGGTATTGAAGGCTTGGAGCTGAGATTTGATAAATATTTAAAAGGTGTTATGGGTTACAGGTATGCGACAAGGGACGCTAAACAGCGTGAGGTTCCTGGGTATGATTATAGGGAAATACTGCCAATAGATGGTGACAATATAGTTCTTACCATAGATAGCGTAATCCAGTCATTTGCGGAAAGAGAGTTGGAAAATGGTTATGAAAAATATCATGCCAAGGGCGCTTGTATCATTGTAATGGACCCTTTTACAGGGGATATACTTGCACTTAGCAATAGGCCTAGCTTTGATCCAAATAACGCCAACTCTTCTCCTCCTGATTCTAGAAGGAATAGGGCTATATGCGATTTCTTTGAACCTGGTTCAAGTTTTAAAATAGTAACTGCCTCTGGCCTTCTGGAGGAAAAGGCAGTCAAACCAAGCGAAAAGTTTTTTTGTGAAAACGGAGAGTATAAATGGTGCGGCCATACGTATCACGACCATACGTCTCATGGCTGGCTGGAATTTAGAGATGTGATAAAATTCTCTTCAAATATCGGCACCATGAAAGCAGCCCAACGGCTAGGTCCGGAAAGGTTATATAAATATATAAAAAGGTTTGGTTTTGGAGAAAGGACAGGCATCGAGCTTTCAGGTGAAGTAACTGGAATTACCTCTCATCCAAGTAAGTGGTCAAAGCTTTCTCTTTGCAGTATTTCAATGGGCCAGGAAGTGACCGTAACAGCGCTTCAGCTTGCCTGTGCAATGTCAGTTTTGGCAAACGGAGGCAATCTTATAAAGCCCAGAATTGTTGAGAGAATAGAAGACCGCACAGGCCATGTTATACAGAAATTTGAATCAAAGAAGCCTCAGAGAGTTATTTCAGAAGAAACTGCCAAAGAAATGAGAGATATCTTGAGAGGCGTTGTTGACGATGGCACAGCAAAACTTGCGGAGGTGGAAGGATATTTTCCTGCAGGTAAAACCGGCACTGCCCAGAAAATAGAACCTAACGGCACTTATTCTCATCGTAAATTTACAGCTTCGTTTATAGGTTTTGTACCGTACAATGATCCAAAATTTGTTATAGTCGTGATAATGGACGAGCCTAGGCCGTTTTATTACGGGGGCACAGTTTGCACCCCTGTATTTAAAAAAGTAGCAGGAGAGCTCATGAGATATTATAAAATCTACCCTAAACTTGACAAAGCTACAATGTCAGTTTTGTCAAGTTCTTCGAAAGGCAAGCGTGAAGTTAAAAAAAATAATAGATAATTTAAGCGGTGCAATTAAGGTTGAAGGCAAAGTTAATATTGAGATAAACGGTATTGCCTGTGATTCAAAGGCAGTCAAGCCCGGCTACTTATTTATTGCTTTAAAGGGAGCAAGGGTAAACGGTGCGGATTTTATTGATGAGGCAATAGATAGAGGCGCTAATGCGATTTTGCTTGATGGTGATAGTGGTGCAGGCGTATTTAAAAGAGGCAATACCTTTATATATGTGAAAGACGCAAGGCTTGGCCTTGCTCAAGTATCTCAGGTTTATTTTGGAGGTATATCCAGCAAAATGCATCTTGTAGGCGTTACAGGTACTAACGGCAAGACCACGATTACGTATTTAATGGAAAGCATGTTGAAATCCAAAAATGAAGGCGTTGGCGTTATCGGTACTGTAAATTACAGATTTGGCAGTCGTTCTATACCAGCTGTTAACACAACCCCGGGCATTCTGGATCTATATTCTCTTTTGGCAAGCATGCAAAAAGAGAAGATAAATTATTGTGTAATGGAAATATCTTCGCATTCCCTGGAACAAGGAAGGGTAGAGACTTTGCAATTTGACGCAGCTATTTTTACAAATCTTACGAGAGAACACCTGGATTTTCATAAAAATATGGATGATTATTTGAACGCAAAGCTTAAATTGTTTGCAAAAATAAAAAAAGGCGGGTTTGCGATAATAAATATAGACGATCCGGTATCGGGAAAGATTATAGAAAAGGTTAAATCCGAGGGTAAGGCAAATATAGTTACGTACGGCATTGACCGCGAAGCGGATATTGGGGCAAAAGATATTCAATTTTTCTGTAATGGCTTGAAATTTAAACTTGGAGTATCGGAGCGAGTATTGGCGGACTTTGCGCCAATTGAAATTAAGTCAAACTTAATTGGTCGTCATAATATCTATAATATTCTAGCCAGTATTGGCGGAGGAGTTGCCATTGGGATGAATTTTGAAGATATTAAAAAAGGTATTGAATCGCTGAAAGGCCTTCCAGGAAGACTGGAAAGCGTTGACTGCGGCCAGAATTTTTCAGTATATGTGGATTATGCTCACACAGAAGACGGGCTTACTAATGTGATTAAATCTCTTCGCGAATTAAAACCAGCCAGGCTTGTTTCAGTATTTGGCTGCGGAGGAGACAGGGACAGGACCAAAAGGCCTGAGATGGGGAAAATATCTACGGAACTTTCAGATACTGTTTTTATTACAAGCGATAATCCCAGGACCGAAGAGCCGATGAATATAATAAATGAGATTATTAAAGGCATAGGCGTTAAAAAAGACAACTATATAATTGAATTAGATAGATTTAACGCCATTAAAAAGGCTGTGCTGGAGGCCAGGGAAGGCGATATTGTGTTAATTGCTGGCAAAGGCCATGAGACATATCAGATATTTAAGGACACCACGATTCCATTTGATGATAGAGAAGTTGTAAAACGTATTTTAAAGGAGGCAGGATTATGTTTACAGTCAGAGATATTGTAAATACAGTAAAAGGAAAACTTTTGTCAGGCAATATGGAAGAAATACTGACAGGCTTATCTACTGATACGCGCAAGATAAAAAAAGGCGAACTCTTTTTGGCCATAAAAGGCGATAGATTTGACGGCCATAGCTTTATCTTGGACGCTGTTTCTAAGGGCGCCGGAGGCGTGTTGGTGCAGGACGGAGGTATTACAAATGCAAATTTTAAACTGCCGGATGTTTCTTTTGTATCGGTCAGCGATAGTATAAAGGCGCTAGGGGATATTGGAAATTTTCACAGGTCCAGATTTTCTATACCTATAATAGGCATTACCGGTTCAAACGGGAAAACTACTACCAAAGAAATGGTTTTCGCAATATTGAGCAAAAAATTCAACACCCTGAAAAATTTTGGCACGGAAAATAATAATATAGGAGTGCCGCTTACTCTGTTGCGCTTAAATAGCGAGCATAATATCGCTGTGTTGGAAATGGGCACAAATCATCTGGGCGAGATAAGGCGGCTTTCAGAAATAGCCAGGCCGACAATAGCTGTCATTACAAACATAGGGCCTTCGCACCTGGAATATTTAGAAGATGTAGATACAGTTCTTAAGGCAAAAGTGGAGATGTTGGAATATATGGATAAAGACGCGAAGCTTATTCTGAATGCCGACGACGATCATCTTAGGACAATAAAAACAAACCTCAAAACCATATGGTTTGGATTTGATAAAGAAGCGGATTTTTACGCTGATAAAATAAGCCTGGAGCCTGAAGGTATTAGTTTCAGGCTTAATGGAAAATGGGATATATCTCTTGGCGTTCTAGGCAGGCATAACGTTTCCAATGCCCTTAGTGCTATAGCATGCGCCTGGGATTTTGGAATATCTATTGAAGAAATTAGAGACGCGTTAAAGGAATTTAGGGTTCCAAATATGAGGATGGAAGTAAAAAGATTCGGAGATATAAAAATAATAAACGATACTTATAACGCTAATCCTCAGTCTATGAAACAGGCAATAGAAGCGCTGAAGGATATGGTCACGGATGGAAGAAAAATACTTATAGCGGGCGACATGCTTGAGCTGGGCACGTTTTCAGGCAGGTTTCATCATCTGGTAGGAAAACAGGCGGCGGAATCCGGAATTGATCTGATAGTGGCTGTTGGAAAACTCGCGGAACATATCTCAAATGGCGCGCAGGAAGCAGGCATGAGCGAGAAGAAAATAAAACTTTGCGCGCTTATGAAAGACGCCAGAGCGAAGGTTGCCACTCTTATCAAAAAAGGCGATACGATTTTGGTCAAAGGCTCCAGGGCGATGAAAATGGAAGAAATAGTAGGTGATCTAGAAGCTCAATTCAAAATATAAATTTCAACCTGGCTCACCCGTCAGGTGGACCAGATAAGACAGAAAGGGAAAATATTTAAATGCTATATTACTTACTTTATCCGCTCAGGGAATATTTTACGGTTTTTAATGTTTTTAAGTATATTACTTTCAGGGCGGCGTTTGCCAGTATTACCGCATTTTTAATAACAGTTATTTTTGCGCCGCCTATAATAAGAAAATTACAGGCGCTTAAAATAGGGGAGAGCGTGCGGCAAAAAGAATGCCCCAGCCTTTATGATCTCCATAAAAATAAACAGGGTACTCCTACCATGGGCGGCATATTGATTTTGATAGGCGTATTTGCGTCCACGCTTCTGTGGGCGGAGCTTAATAATCTTTATCTGCTTCTCGCAGTTTTTGTAACGCTATATCTTGGAGGGCTTGGGTTTGTAGATGATTATAAAAAGCTTATGTATGCTAAGACTAAAAAAGGCTCAAGAGGCTTAAATAAGAGGACAAAACTTTTTTTTCAGGCTCTAATAGGGTTAGTGGTAGCGCTATTTTTATATTGGAATCCTGACAATACCAGAGCCGTTGAATTCCCGTTTTTCAAAAATATTGTGATTGACCTGGGGATTTTTTATATACCTTTTGTGATACTTGTTATTTCTGCATGCTCAAATGCTGTCAATATAACGGATGGCCTGGACGGCCTCGCGATAGGAGCGATAATAATGACAGCGATTACTTATGCAGGGATGAGCTATTTAACAGGCCATGTGAGGTTTGCGGAATACCTCGGGATTTATTATTTACCTGAAGCTGCGGAATTGACTGTTTTTTGCGCTGCTATAATAGGCGCTGGACTTGGTTTTCTGTGGTACAATTCATATCCTGCTTCTATATTTATGGGTGATACAGGAGCTCTTGCTCTAGGAGGAGCAATGGGCACAGTAGCTGTTTTTATAAAAAAGGAAATGCTTTTGTTCTTGGTGGGCGGGATATTTGTAGTAGAGGCGCTGTCGGTGTTATTACAAATAATTTCTTTTAGGACAACAGGCAAAAGGATATTTAAAATCGCGCCGCTTCACCATCATTTTGAAAAATGCGGCTGGTCTGAGCCAAAGGTCACAATAAGATTCTGGATAATAGCGATAATACTAGTTTTGCTAAGTTTCTCTACACTAAAATTAAGGTAAATTCAATAATCTTGACAATCTTACAATGTCGGTTTTGTCAAGATTATGCGTGGAGGATGATTGGATATGAGGAAGGTGGTTGTGGTGGGGTTGGGGAAAAGCGGAATTGACTCGGCCAGGCTTTTATCGAGCGACAAAAATACTGTTTTTATTACAGAGTTTAAAAATGACAAAGCTGTTCAGGATGCCAGGGATTTATTAATTGCTGAAGGCGTGGTTAAGTCTGAGGATATAGAACTTGGGGGGCATACGGATAAATTTATAAAAACCGCGGATTTAATGGTGGTAAGTCCTGGGGTAAGACGCGATGCCGAGCCGATTAAACTGGCTGAAGCCAGGAAAGTTCCTGTAATAAGCGAACTTGAATTAGCTTATATAATGTGTCATGCGCCTATAATAGCTGTAACAGGCACGAGCGGCAAAACTACAACTACAACTCTTATTGGGCAGATGCTTCGCTCAGGCGGTTTTGACGCGATTATGTGTGGCAATATTGGTAATCCTTTCTCAGGTGAGATAAAAAAAATAAAAAAAGATTCTGTTGTGGTACTAGAGGTAAGTTCTTTTCAGCTGGAATTGATTGATAGATTTAAACCCAAAGTAAGCGTTATATTAAATATCTCCGATAATCACTTAGACAGACATAAAGATATGAATGAATATATTACCGCTAAGTGTAGAATTTTCTTGAATCAGGATAAAAACGATGTAGTTTTTTTGAATAAAAATGACGAACTTTTAAGCGAAATCGCCGGAGCTATAAAAAATCCGAAGGTTGAATTTTTTAACGAGTATAAGGATTTTGGCAGGAAATATAATATATTAAATGAAGACTTTCTGGCAGCCATGTCAGCGGCTTCTATTATGGGAGTAGATGAGGCTAAGATGTTGGAAGTGCTAAGGAATTTTAAAGGCATAGAGCATAGATTAGAACATGTTGCAAATGTAGGCGGCATTGATTTTGTAAATGACTCAAAAGCCACTACTATTTCAAGCGTGGGATGGGCGCTGAAATCTCTCGAAGAGAATATTGTCCTTATAATGGGCGGAAGATATAAGGGCGGAGATTTCGGTTTATTAAAGCCTCTCGTAGAGCAAAAAGTGGATTATATAATTTCAATAGGCGAAGCTAGGCTTCAGATAAAAAATGGACTAAATGGTGTAAAGCCGATATTTGAAGCAAATTCTTTCAGTGAAGCTGTGTCTGAAGGTTTTAAAAAAGCTAAAAAAGGAGGAAGAGTACTGCTTTCTCCTGGGTGCTCTAGCTTTGACATGTTCAAGAGTTACGAAGAGCGCGGTAAAATTTTTAAGGAACTTGTAAATGAAATTAGAAAATCTAAATAAAGACAGCCAGCATCTTTTAATAATTTCTACTATACTTTTATGTATAGGGATAGTGATGATTTATTCAGCCTCAAGCTGTTATGCATACGAACAGTATAATGACAGCAGTTATTATTTAAAAAGGCATATAATTCATTGTCTCTTAGGGCTTTTTCTGGCAAGAATTTTCTTGAAAAAAGATTATAAAAATTTAAAGAAATACGCTAAAGTATTTCTTGCTATTTCGATAGTTGGGCTTATCTTAGCGCTTCTTCCAGGCATAGGCCGTGAGGCAGGCGGCGCAAAAAGATGGGTAAAACTTGGCTTTATAGGGTTCCAGCCTTCTGAGTTTTCCGGATTTTTTCTTATAGTTTATATAGCGGATATTTTGGATAGGAAACAGCCTGTAATTAGAAATTTTATGCAGGGGTTTATGCCGCCTTTAATGATCCTTGGTTTTTCAGTTTTATTAATACTCTTGCAACCTGATTTGGGGAGTTCAGTTTGCATCCTGGCGGTAGGCCTTATTATGATGTTTGTCTCAGGCGTTAATATGGCGTATTTTTTGCCTTTCCTTGTCCCTATTATACCGATTCTTTATTTTCTGATATTTAAAGTTGCATACAGACTGCGCCGCATAGCAAGTTATCTTGATCCATGGAGCGATACACAGGGGGCTGGTTTTCAAATAATTCAGTCTTTTTTAGCGCTTGGTTCAGGCGGCATTTTTGGGCTTGGGCTTGGGTGTTCAAAACAAAAACTTTTTTATCTTCCGCAGGCACATACGGATTTTATATTTTCAATAATAGGCGAAGAGGCAGGACTTATAGGAACATTGTCGGTTCTGGTATTGTTTGTGTTGTTTGTATGGCTCGGCATACAAATTTCAATAAAGTCAAAGGATCTATTCGGGAGATTCTTAGCGCTTGGGATTACTGCCAGTATAGGCCTGAAGGCGGCGATAAATATAGCTGTTTCAACAGGAGCAATACCTACAAAAGGTTTACCATTGCCTTTTATTAGCTATGGCGGCACAGCCTTAATTTTCAGCATTATCGCCGTAGCCATATTAATCAACATCTCCAATTCATAAACTTGACATTGTGACAATGTAAGTTTTGTCAAGTTTACGGGAGAGGGTAGATATGAAAGTGTTAATTGTTGCGGGAGGAACTGGAGGGCATATATTGCCGGCTTTGGTTTTGGCTAAGGAGGTTAAAACTAGGAATATCGGGCAGGTTTTATTTGTGGCATCTTCAAGGAAGCATGACCGAAGCATGATATCAGACAAAGGCTTGAATTTTACGACATTGCCGATAATAGCGCTTCAATCTAAAGGTATCTTTGCTGTGTTAAATTTTTTTATAAGACTTTTTATAGGGACAATAAAATCTGCATTTATTCTTTTAAAATTTAAGCCTGACGCAGTGGTTGGCTTCGGCGGATATGTTTCAGGCCCGATAGTTTTACTGGCCAGCGTTTCAGGCGCAAGGACAATTATACACGAACAGAATGTTTATCCCGGCAAAGCAAACAGGATCCTTGCGAGATTTGTAAATAAAATTGCTATAAGTTTTCCTGAGGCTAAAGATTTTCTAAAAGGCTTTGAATCAAAGATTATTTTCTCGGGAAACCCTCTCCGCGAAGGTCTGAAAAGGGACGATAGGACCAATCCTGCGGATTCTTTCAACGTGCTTGTAATCGGCGGCAGCCAAGGAGCCCATAAATTAAATACTATTGTGCCGGAAGCGATAAGCCTTATAGAAAAAGACACCAGAAGCATGCTAAACTTTACGCATATCTCTGGAAAAAATGATTTTGAAGAGGTGAAAAATTTTTACAATAAAATAGGAATAAAAAACAGGGTATTTTCCTTTACAGATCATATGGCGAGGCTTTATAATGAATGCGATTTTGTAATTTCAAGAGCAGGTGCTATGACAGTGTCTGAATTATTTACGCTGGGGATACCTGCAGTACTGGTGCCTTATCCATATGCGCTTGGCCATCAGAAACTTAACGCAATGGTTCTTGAAAAAATAGGTTTAGGAATATTACTGGAAGAAAAAAATATGACCTCTTGCGTTATGAGGGACGCTATATTGAAATTAATGGATAGAAATGTTTTGAGCGACATGGCAAGCAGGGCAAAAAATATTGACAAACCAGATGCGTGTAAAATTTTAATAAAGGAGCTTTATAAATGATTAGCGGAAAGACTGTGCATTTTATAGGAATAGGCGGCATAGGCATGAGCGGTCTGGCGGAGGTGTTTCATTGTTATGGTTATTCAGTGCAGGGATCTGATTTGAGGAACTCAAAAGTTACTGACAGACTTGAAGATATGGGCGTGGACATTAAAATAGGTCATCGTTCTGAAAATATTAATGGCGCGGATATAGTAGTATATTCTTCATGTATCAAAGAGACTAATCCGGAATTTATGGCAGCTAAGTTGAAGAATTTGCCTATATTAAAGCGCATGGAGGCCCTTGCTATGCTGATGCAGGATAAAAAGGCTATAGCTATTTCAGGCGCGCATGGAAAAACTACTACCACATCGCTCGTGTCTCTATTATTAATCAAAGCAGGTCTTGACCCTACAGTGTTTATAGGAGCTGATGTTGATTTTTTAGGAGGCAACGCAAGGTTTGGCAAGAGTGATTATATGGTTACGGAGGCGGACGAATCAGACGGTACGTTTATTTTGCTTAATCCACTCTATAGCGTCAGCACCAATATTGACAGGGAACATATGGACTATTACGGCACAATGGACAATGTTCTGAGCGCTTATAAACAATTCATCAATAACACAAAAGACGAAGGCTTGGCTTTTATCTGCGCTGAAGATGAGAATTTAAAGAATATAGCCAGGGTATCTAATAAAAAAATTTTACAATATGGCATTTCGGACGACGCTGATGTAAAAGCGGAAAATATAAAATTAATGAGTCTTAAAGGCTCGGAATTTGACGTAAAATATAAAGGCGCAAAGCTTGGCAGGATAAAACTTTCAATACTCGGCATGCACTATGTAGTTAATAGCTTGGCTGCAATAGGCGTGGCAATGGAGCTGGGCGTGAATTTTAACCTTATAAAGGAAGTAATTAGAGAATTTAAAGGAGCTGACAGGCGCTTTAGGATAACTCATTTGGATTCAGATATTATTATTATAGACGATTATGCTCACCACCCGACAGAGATAAGAGCTACGCTTAAGGCGATGGAATCTTCTGGCAGGCGCGTAGTTGCCGTGTTCCAGCCGCATAGGTTTTCCCGGACTATGGATTTAAAAGACCAGTTTGGCAAATGTTTTGAAATGGCGGATCATCTTGTGGTGACAGATATATATTCAGCAGACGAAAAGCCTATTGAAGGTGTGAGCGGGAGAGATATATGCGAAAGCGCTAGGAAGTGTGGACATAAAGATGCGCATTTTGTTTCAAAATCTGATATAATAAAACATTTGACAGATGTGGTAAAGCCGGGCGACGCAGTGTTTTTGTTGGGGGCTGGGGATATAGGCGAATTGCCTTTTAAGATTTCCAAGATTTTTGAAAGCTCTTCTTTAAGTGCCAAGATATAATAAACTGCAGCGGTGTATATGATAAGGTACAATGAGTTACTATCTCGGCATACAAGTTTTTGTATTGGAGGACCTGCTTATTGCTGGGTAGAAGCTGAGAACCAGGAAGAAATTCTAGAAGCAGTTTCTTTAGCGCTTAGTAAGAATAAAAAAATTTTCGTAGCAGGGAAAGGCACAAATTTTCTGGCTAAAGACGAAGGGGTTGAATCTGTAATAATACATTTAGCTGGCTCTTTTGAAAGAATAAAAGAAGAAAGCGGAGAGATAATACGATTAGGCGCTGGGGGTAGCCTGGCAAAATTAGTACAATACTCTTCTGATAAACTCTTGGGAGGCTGCGAGTTTTTAGTTGGGATACCTGGCAATGCGGGCGGCGCGATTTTTATGAACGCAGGTGTTCGGAGCTTGGAAGACCCTAACGTATTTATTGAAATCAAAGACATTATTTTGGACGTAGAAATTTTAGATTTAAAAGATAGAAAGATAAAAAATTTGAGAGGGAAAGACATAAATTTTAAGTACCGATCTTCAGGTCTGGACGGAAAAATTATTTTAGGAGCTAGACTAAAACTAGAGAAATGCAAAAAAGAGGATGCTAGAGATAGAATAAAAGCGTTTAATAAAAAACGCGATTGGATTACTAAGATAGGTTTTCCAAACGCAGGCAGTATATTTAAAAATCCTAGCCTTGATAAATCAGCTGGCATGCTGATAGAGTCTTGCGGCTTAAAGGGCAATAGAATAGGCGATGCAGAGATTTCCAAGGTTCACGCGAACATTATAGTGAATCTAGGCAAAGCAACAGCAAAAGATGTTCTTAGCCTTATAGATTTGGCCAGAACAAGCGTCAAGCAAAAATTCGGCATAGATTTAGAACTAGAATTAAAAGTAATATAAAGAAACCTCCTCAACCTACGCGGTAACCGCGTAGGTTGAGGAGGTGTAGTTGGAATAAGGATAATATGAAAACAAGGCGTGTTGGAGTATTAATGGGTGGGCCTTCTTCAGAAAGAGAGATCTCTATAAAATCAGGCAAGGCAGTCTGCAAGGCGCTTGAGGCGAGACATATAAATTATGTGCCTGTAGAGCTTATGGCAGGACCTAATACAAACGGTTATAAAAAATCAGTAACTGATTTAATCTGCCGGATGAAAATAGATGTGGCGTTTGTGGCACTTCACGGCGAATTCGGAGAAGACGGCACTGTGCAGGAGCTTCTTGAGAAAATGAACATTCCTCATACAGGAAGCTTGTCCGCCTCATCTAGAGTCGCAATGAATAAGATTTCTGCGAAAGAGATATTTAGATTAAACTTTATACCAATTGCTAGGCATGAGATCCTGACTAAAAGCAGTTTTGATAAAGTGATCGATATGAAGGCGTATTTTAAAAATCTCGGGCCCAGCCTTGTTGTCAAGCCTTCTAACGGTGGTTCCAGTATAGGTCTGAATATAGCGTGTAATGAACAGGATTTAAAAGATGCAATTTGCGATGCGTTTAAATATGACGACAAATTAATAATAGAAGAATATATTTCTGGTAGAGAAATTACAGTGGGAGTAATAGAAGACAGAGCCTTGCCTATTATTGAAATTGTGCCCAAAAGAAAATTTTTTGACTTCACCGCAAAATATGAACAAGGCTTTACCGAATATATTGTGCCTGCTAAGATAAAAAAATCTATTTACAAAAAATGTCAGGACATAGGCTTGAATGCTCATAAAGCGCTTTCGGCAAGGTCGTTTTCACGCGTGGATATTATATTAAATGAAAAGATAGGCCCTGTAGTGCTGGAGGTAAATACTATCCCAGGCCTTACAGAAACAAGCCTTCTTCCGAAAGCTGCTAAAGCTATAGATATTTGTTTTGAAGACCTTTGTATTAAAATTTTAGAATCAGCATTGTAGTAAAAAACCGCATCCTGATATACAAATGGGACGCGGTTAGGGTGGTTATAGTGGTAAAAATAAAAAAACAAAAAATTCGACCGCATAAAAAAAAGAAGGAAGATAAACCAGGGGCGAAGCGTAATTTTAAAGGTATTTTTAAAATTGTTTTATGGACGATTCTTGTGGCAGGCATAGGCGTAGGCATTGTGGCTTTTCAATACATGTTTGTGGATTCGGATCTGTTTAATGTAAAAGGCTTGGACGTTAGATTTTATGACGAAAAAAATGTATTGCGAAAAGAATCTTTAGATGGGGTTGAGGACAAGCATGTTTTAGGAGCCAATATATTCCTGGTAGATCTGAATAATCTTAAAGAAAGAATAGAAGCTGATCATCCTGAATTAAGAGACATTGTTGTGAGGCGCATGTTACCGGATAGATTGATTATTCAGGCAAGGCAAAGGTTGGCTGTAGCTCAAGTTTACGGCGACAGGCCGTATTCTATAGATAAAGACGGTGTTTTTCTACCTTATACAAATAATCCTGTAGAAGGGGACATCCCTCTTATTTCAGGCATCAGGGTAGCTGGTTCTAGGAGCAGCGCGGTCCAGAAAGAAAGAATTAAAAAGGCCTTATTCCTTATAGACGCGCTGTCTGTAAATAAGAAGCTTTCAAAGTATCGTATAAAAACAGTAGATATCGCTGATATGCGCAATATATCTTTTTTTCTTTCAGCTAAGGACGCTGAAAAAGTTGAGATAAAAATAGGCGATAGCGAATTTATTAAAAGATTGGATGTCCTAGCTACGATAATGGAACAGTTAGGGCAGGACATAGAAAGAGTAAAATATATTGATTTACGTTTTGAGGATCCGATAGTAGGGCCACGATAGACTTATTCCGATTTTGGATCCGGATAAAAGCGAGGTAACTATTATGCGTTCAGAAATTATTTGCGGTTTAGATATAGGCGCTTCTAATGTTCGGGCGTTGATTGCAAATGCCGATGGGAATATACTTGGATTTGGTCAGGTTCCCACCAGGGGGTTTTCAAAAAGCGTGGTTTCAAATCTTGGCCTACTCTCAGACGCAATAGAGTCTAGCGTTATGAAAGCGGAAGAAATGGCAAAATTCAGGGTGCGAAAAGTTATAGCCAATGTTTCAGGTGCGCATATAAGGACATTTCAGAGCCGGGGTTCTGTGCATATATCTGACAGGCCAAGCGAGATTACAAAGGATGATGTAAAAAGGTGTATAGAATCTGCCAAAATTATAGCCATGTCTTTGGATAGAGAAGCAGTGCATCTGGTGCCTGTTCGGTTTTTTATAGACGACAAAATGGAGATTAGTGATCCGCTAGGCCTATTTGGCTCAAAGCTTGATGTGGAGCTTAATATAATCACATCCCTTGTTACTGTTTTGCAGAATATTACTAAGGCAATAAACCTGGCAGGCTATGAAGCGGACGAACTGATAGTTTCAGGTGCGGGCACAGGGCTAAGTGTTTTTGAAGAAGAGGAGCTTGTTAACGGGGCTGTTCTTATAGACGCTGGAAAAGAAACCACAGAGGCGGCGCTTTTTATAGAAGGAAAGATATTGGACTCTTTTACTTTTCCGTTCGGCGGAGACGATATTACTCAGGTTTTGCAGGACAATCTGAAAATCCTATTTGACGAAGCGGAAGAACTAAAAATAAAATACGGACTTGTTGCAAAAAGCGAAATTACAAACCTTTTATTGCCTAAGGTAGAAACTGTGTTGGAAGATATTCATAAAAAACTGGAGCCGTTCCTTAAGAATAAAAAGAGCCTGCCGCATGTAATAGTGGTAGGAGGAGTTGCAAAGATGGACGGTTTTATTGAAACCGTAGAAAAGGTATTTAAGATGCCTGTAGATATGGGCAACCTTAAATCCGGAGGTAAACTCAGCGATATAACATTTGCATGTTCACTTGGCCTGATAAAATACAGTGCTAAAAAAATAATTGCCGCAAGGTGTAATGGGCCTATGTCTGAACCAATGGGATTGGCTGGCAGACTTATAGCAAAAATAAAATCTATCGTCTCGGAATATTTTTAAGAGGTATAAAATGATAAGTATAATCGGCGCAGGCAATATGGGAATGGCAATAGCGGCACAAAAGGGGTCATACAATTTTACCTACAGAGATTAATTACAGAGCAAACATATACGCCATGAAAAAACTTGGAGTGGAACAGTTAATGTCTATTTCAGCGGTCGGAAGTTTTAAAAGAAATAAAACTTTATGTAAAAGAAAAACTGATAATCTCTATAGTCGCAGGCGTAACCACATGCTCTATAGAAAAGGCTTTGCCTGGAGCAAGGGTAATTAGGGTAATGCCCAATATGCCTGCCATGGTAGGCAAAGGCATTTCCGCTATTAGTTGTGGCAGATTCGCTACAAAAAGGGATTTAAAAATAACTTTCAGGATTTTTTCAAATCTCGGTGAGGTAATAGAAGTTAAAGAGAAAATGATGGACACTGTCACTGCTGTGAGCGGCAGCGGCCCTGCATATTATTTTTTATTCACGTATTTATTGGCCAAAGCAGCTGAGGCAAGCGGCTTAGAAAAATCCATTGCTTTAAAATTAGCCAGAGCTACATTTATTGGAGCTGCAGAAGTTATTAAATCAAGCAAGTTGTCTACGGAGGATCTGGTAAAGAAAGTTGCATCCAAAGGTGGCACTACTGAAGCTGCCCTGAAAGTATTTAAACAGGAAAAACTGGAAGCGCTCATAAGAAAAGCTGTCAAACAAGCAGCCCATCGCTCCCAAACCTTGACACTCTGACAATGTAAGTTTTGTCAAGTTTACGTTGTTATAATCTTGACACTCTGACAATGTCACTTTTGTCAAGTTCTTGAAGATGAAAAAAGGAGATAGTATGCCGAAAGTAGGGATTATTGGAGGTAGCGGATTATATCAGATAGATGCACTAAAAGAAATAAAGGAAATCAAGGTGGAAACGCCTTTTGGCGAGCCATCTGATAGTTTTATTATAGGAAATCTTGGCGGTGTAGAAGTGGCGTTTCTTGCCAGGCACAAAAGGGGTCATACAATTTTACCTACAGAGATTAATTACAGAGCAAACATATACGCCATGAAAAAACTTGGAGTGGAACAGTTAATGTCTATTTCAGCGGTCGGAAGTTTTAAAAAAGAACTAAAACCTCTGGATATTGTTCTTCCCGACCAGTTCGTAGACAGAACTAATCAGGCTCGCAAAACTACTTTTTTTGGGCAAGGTATAGTTGTTCATATAAGTTTCGCAGACCCTGTGTGCGCGGATTTAAGAAAAATAATTTATGATACAGGTGAAAAACTTGGCGTTACAATGCATAATAAAGGCACATATTTAAACATGGAAGGCCCAGCTTTTTCCACAAGAGCAGAATCGCATTTGTACAAAAGCTGGGGTATGGATATCATAGGTATGACCAATATGCCTGAAGCCAGGCTTGCAAGAGAAGCAGAAATGTGTTTTGCCACTATTGCGCTTGTGACTGATTATGACTGCTGGTATGAAGAACCTGTGAATATTGAAATGGTAACAGGAAATTTACTGAAAAATGTAGACGTTGCAAAAAAAATAATAAAAGAGGTGGTGTCAAAGCTTTCTAAAGAAAGAAAATGCAGTTGCCAGAGTGCGTTGAAACACTCTATAGTTACTGATAAAAACCTTATACCTGAACACACAAAAGAAAAGCTGGATATAATAATAGGGAAATATTTATAATATGGAATACAAAAATACTTTAAATCTGCCTAAAACTGATTTTCCAATGAAGGCTAATTTGCCCGATAGAGAGCCTCGCATTTTTGAAAAATGGGAATGTTCGGATCTTTATCAAAAAATACGTCAGAAGCAAAAAGGCAAACCGAAATATATACTCCATGACGGCCCACCTTACGCGAATGGAAATATTCATATAGGCCACGCTTTGAATAAAACCTTAAAAGACATTGTTATTAAATTTAAAACAATGCAAGGATATGACGCACCTTATGTGCCTGGATGGGATTGCCATGGCATGCCGATAGAGCATCAGCTTTTTAAGGAAATGAAAAAGACAAAGCATGACGTAGACCAGGTAAAATTCAGAAAGTTGGCGCATGAATTTGCAATGAAATTTGTGGAGATTCAAAAAGTTGAATTCAAAAGACTTGGGATTTTTGGAGATTGGGATAATCCATATCTGACGTTGAAACCGGAATACGAAAAAGAAGTGGTGGCAAGCTTTAATAAGCTTGCGAAAGACGGCTTTATTTATAGAGGCCTTAAGCCCATAAACTGGTGCGCAAAGTGCGAAACCGCCCTAGCGGAGGCTGAGGTTGAATATGAGGATCATGTTTCGCCTTCAATATACGTGAAATTCAACATAGAGCAGAAAGCAGAAAGTAAAGAGCCTGTGGCTTTTCTTGTCTGGACGACTACGCCTTGGGCGCTTGTGTCAAATGTTGCAATAGCTGTTCATTCTGACTTAAAATATGTATTTGTCAAAACTGATAGCCATGGCACGTTGGTGTTGGCCGAAGCTCTCTTTGAAGCAGTTCTTAAAAAACTTGACGTAGCCGGAAGTGTTGTAAAAACAGTAAAAGGCAAAGATTTAGAAGGTATGACAGCCAACCACCCGTTTTTAAACCGCGTTTCAAAGGTTGTCTTGGCGGATTATGTTTCAAGCGAAGATGGCACAGGCTGCGTTCATATCGCGCCAGGCCATGGTCAGGAGGACTATGAGGTTGGTCTTAAATATAATTTGCCTGTGATTATGCCTGTTGATGAAAAAGGCAGGTTTAAGAAAATAGATTCTTTTGAAGTTCCTGACGAAATTGTGGGTAAGCCCATACTGGAAGCCAATGACAATGTCCTTAAAATTCTTTTAGACGCAAAAGCGCTTTTAATATCCGAAAAAACAGAACACTCTTATCCGTATTGCTGGCGCTGTTATTCCCCGCTTTTATTCCGCGCCACAAAACAATGGTTTATGGGAGTGGATAGAAATGGCCTGAGGCAGAAAACGCTTAACGAGATAAAAAGCATAAAATGGGTGCCTAAT
>JAPLMC010000103.1:0-5181 GCA_026387215.1 Candidatus Omnitrophota bacterium | reverse complement strand
GTAGAGCTTAGGCCTGACTGGTGCCTTTCAAGGCAGCGCTACTGGGGTGTGCCTGTGCCTATTTTATATTGTGCATCATGTAATTTAGAAATAATAGACGATGGCGTGATGAAAAAGATAGAAGAAATTTTTGGCGCGAAAGGTTCTGATTCATGGTTTGAGAAGCCGGCAAAAAGTTTTGTTCCGGACGGCTTCAAATGTAAAAAATGTGGCCATGGGGAATTTAATAAAGAAACAGATATCCTTGATGTTTGGTTTGAATCAGGCGCAAGTCATCAGGGGGTTCTTAGAATAAATAAAGACCTTAGCTTTCCCGCGGATCTGTATTTGGAAGGTAGCGATCAGCATCGAGGATGGTTCCAGACGTCTATTTTAATTGGCATGGGAGTTGAAAAAACCTCCCCATTTAAAAATGTGCTTACCCACGGCTTTGTAGTGGATGGTGTTGGCAAAAAAATGTCCAAGTCAGCCGGGAATGTGATGAGCCCGCAGGAAGTGATTTCTAAAAAAGGCGCGGATGTCCTAAGACTCTGGGCGAGCTCGTCGTCTTATTTTGACGATGTAAGGATTTCAGAGGAAATTTTAGACCGCACAGTAGAGGCGTATCGTAAGTTCAGGAATACTGCGAAATATCTTCTCGGCAACCTCTATGATTTTGACTTAAAAAAAGACAGCGTGGCCGACAAAGACCTTCTTGAGATAGACAGGTGGGCTCTTTCCAGGCTGAATTCTACGCTTAAAGAGGTGACTGATTCTTTCGAGCGTTTCATGTTTCATGAAGCTACAAGCTCTATCTATAAATTCTGTATTCTTGATATGTCAAATTTTTATCTTGATATTTTAAAGGATAGGTTGTATACTTTTGGAGCTAGATCAAATGAAAGACGGTCCGGCCAAACAGTTCTTTATAAAATATTGAGCGTTCTTACCAGGCTTATGGCTCCCGTAACTCCATTTACCGCAGAAGAGATATGGGGATATTTTAATAAAGAGAGCTCAGTGCATTTGGCAGATTGGCCAAAGGTAGAAAACGGTTTAATTAACTTTGAACTTGAGGCCAGATGGCAGCGGTTGATAAATTTAAGAGAGGAAGTTTTAAAAGCCCTTGAAGAAAAAAGGATTGCGAAGTTAATAGGCAGTCCGCTTGAAGCAAAGGTATCGCTTGTTACAAGCTCCAAAGAAGAATACGATTTTTTAAACAAGTACTCAGAGATTTTACGTTATATATTTATAGTTTCACAGGTAGTGCTTGCAACAGGAGATAAGCTGGATATCCAAGTCTCGAAGGCAGATGGCAAAAAATGCAGCCGTTGTTGGAACTGGAGTGCGTTAGTGGGAAAAGATGAATGCAATCCAACACTTTGTGAAAGATGCACTGGTGTTGTAACGGAGGAAAAAATAGAATGACCAAGCAGGAGCTGTTAAAATACAAAAAACTTCTGATAAAAGTAAGAGAAGGTGTAGCAGGTGATATAAGCCATATAGCTAAAGAGAATCTTAAATCCCAAAAAGAATCATCAGGAGATCTTTCCGGGTATAGTCTTCATATGGCAGATATGGCAAGCGACAGTTATGATAGAGAGCTGAGTCTGAATATTGCCGGAGAAGTACAGGAGATCGTATATGAGATTGACGATGCATTGAAGCGCATGGAAGAGGGTAGCTTCGGAAAATGCATTTCTTGCGGCAAAAAGATACCTCAAAAACGCCTTAATGCTGTCCCATATGCTAAATATTGTATACAATGCAAGTCAAAAGAAGAAAAGAATAAGTAGTATCGTAAGCATTCTTTCCATTTTTTTAATTCTTTCAATAGATCAAGTTACCAAGGTAGTTATTTCTTCAAAGCTATATCTGGGCCAGTCCATACCTATAATAAAAAATGTTCTGCACATCACGTTTGTAAAAAATACAGGCGCAGCTTTCGGAATTTTTAAGAATAATGTTTACTTTTTTATAGCAATATCAATAATTGCAGCAGTAATAATAGGATTTATTCTTATAAAGACTATTAGAAATGGAGAATTTTTGGACAGTTTTATTCGCAATTTTGGCCTTATTCTTATAATGTCAGGAGCTCTGGGCAATCTAATAGACAGGGTCAGGCTAATGTATGTCATTGATTTTATTGATTTTAGGATATGGCCTGTTTTTAATATTGCAGACTCATCTATCACAGTAGGAACCGCGTTACTTATCCTTTCTTTTACCAAAAAATACCAAAATCAACCTACTAAATAATCTTTGGTTAGTCTATACAGTTGTGATAGTTAAGTAAATTTGACAGAATTAAAAACATATGGTATACTTTAATTAAGAAAGAAAAATATATTTTTTTATTAGTTAAGTAAATAGATTTAAAAAGTTTTAAGGGGTTAAAATGAAAGAGCTGCTATTTAAAGATATAACCTAAAAAAAAAAAAAAAGGAAAGATCTTTATGTATCTGAAACAGTTAATATTAATGGGATTACTACTACAACTCAGAGGCACTCTACCTATATATTAGGCAACCAAAATAAATTTAAAACTCTGGAAGAGATGGCGGAATGGAAAAAGACTATTGGCCTTAATGCCAATAAAAGACACATCTTTGTTATTAAAAAACATGATACAAAACTTGGTAAAGATATGTTTATATGCGATATAGTTGGCAGGTTGTACGCAGTATCTGGTTTTGATATTTATTCAGTAGTATTTAAACATTCTTTTGAAGTGGATTTTGTACACACACAATCTTAACGCAGGGAGGTGGTTCTATCGTTCCAAGTTTTTTTCTTGGTAACCCCGACCTTTTCGATATTTAAAAGGTCGGGGTTTTTTATTATAAACTTGACAAAACCGTCATTGTTAATTTGTCAAGTTTATTGACTAGCTTGTTGGTATATGATAAACTTAAATGGATTCAGGAGGTTACGTGAAGATATCGGTTTTGGGTGATGGGGGTTGGGGTACTGCGTTAGCTATTTTATTGAAAAATAAGGGGCTGGACGTATGGCTCTGGGGCGCTTTCAAAGAAGATATAGAGGCTATAAAAAAAGCCGGAGAGAATAAAAAATTCCTACCTGATTTTAAAGTTCCGAAAACTATTCAGCTTACAAGCGAGATATATTCTGCGTGCGAAGGCGCTGACATTATAATTCTTGCAATTCCGTCACGTTTCTTAAGAGATGTGATTACAAAAAATAAGAAAATATTAAAAGAGTCGCAGGCAGGTTTCGTAAGCGTTGTAAAGGGCATAGAAGAAAAGTCTCTGAAGAGAATGAGCGAGATTGCCAAAGAAGTTTTGGGGGACATAGAAATAGCTGTTTTATCAGGGCCAAGCATTGCTCCTGAAGTTAGCCGCGGAATTCCTACAGCTGTAGTTGTCGCTTCAGAGAATGAAATATTTTGTAGAAAGATCAGCGACATATTTAGGACAGAACGTTTCAGAGTCTACACTAATAAAGATGTAATAGGCGTAGAGCTTGGTGGAGCTTTTAAAAATGTAATAGCGATTGCTTCAGGTATTTCAGACGGTTTGGGTTTTGGGGCAAATACAAAAGCAGCTATACTTACGAGGGGCTTGACGGAAATGACTCGCCTTGGTTTGGCGATGGGCGCATTCAGTGATACTTTTCAGGGTTTGAGTGGTCTTGGAGATATGATCACTACTTGTGTGAGCTTGGAAGGCAGAAATCATAGATTTGGCGAAGAAATTGGGAAAGGCAATAAACCGGAGAGCCTCTTAAATAAAAGCGTTATGGAAATAGAGGGCGCGTGGACTTCTCGTGCCGCAGTAGAACTAGGCAAAAAATATAATATAGAATTACCTATTACCAGGCAGGTGTATGCTGTTTTATTTGAAAACAAATCTCCACTTTTGGCAGTCAACGAGTTAATGACAAGAGAGCCAAAGTCTGAATAAAATCCTCAAAAAATAGAAAACATGAAATATATACTTATCTCACTAACATTTATTATTTTAGCCCTGCTTCTGATACGCCCTGTAAATGAGGCTGATACTTGGATGCATATTAAAACTGGCCAAATAATGGTTCAGGATATGCGCATAATGCAGGTAGATGAATATTCTTATACAAAAGCAGGTGAGAAGTGGCTTAACCATCAATGGCTATCGCAGGTAATTTTCTATTTTGTTTACAAATTTTCCGGCACAAGCGGCCTTATAATTTTCTCGGCAATAATAATATTTTTTGCGTTTGTTTTTCTATTTATAAATATATATAGAAAGCACAGCTGGTTATGGGCTGTTTTTTTAACACTGCTGGTCATACTTTTTTCACAAAATATTTTCCTGGCAAGGCCTCTTGTTTTCTCCTTATTTTTATTCTCGCTTTTTATATTAATTTTACATAGGTATAAATATTTGCTGTCCTCTACAAAAGATAATTTATTATATGTTTTAATCCCGCTTCAGATACTATGGGTTAATTTACACGGATCTTCTATAATGGGCATTTTTTTAGTTTGGGCATTTATTATAGGCGAATACATAGACAGCAAGATAAGGCATAACTTTAAGAATGAGTTTATTATAACAGGAGACAAGTATAAAAAGCTTTTATTTGTTGGCATAGCGCTTATTATTTCAAGCGGGTTTACTCCTTATGGATACAACGCAATCTTTTTTCCTATAATAGAATTTAAAGGGATGAGTCTTATAAATGAATGGTCGCCAAGCGTGTATAAGGATATATTTCTTAATTTCGGCATAATGCCTTATTACCGTATTTTCCTTCTCATAAGCGTTTTTGTTTTTATTTTTAGGGGCAGGTTTATTTCTTCATCGCATATTATTATTTTCGGAGCACTGTTGTATCTTTCTTTAAGCGGCAAGAGACATCTGCCGCTATATGGCTTTGCAGTAGCACCTTGTGTTGTTGAATATTTAAAAGATATTGATTTTAAGGCGGTATTTCCGAGATTAAAGAAGTTTTTTATATATTCCGCATCTATAATATTAGCCTTGTATTTGATAGCATTAGGCAAAGATATTGTGACAGGAAAACATTATGCAGATCAGAGTACTTATTGCTGGTTTGGATTAGGTAAGGTAAGCTATCCAGAAGAAGCTATGAATTTTTTGGAGAAATCTGGATTAGAAGGCAATATGTTTAATGATTATTCAAGCGGCTGTTTTCTAATAGGCAGACTATACCCTAAGAAAAAGGTTTTTCTTG
>JAPLMC010000050.1:1720-4875 GCA_026387215.1 Candidatus Omnitrophota bacterium | reverse complement strand
CTTGTAAGAAGTATCTCTCCCGCACCCATATTTTCCACTCGCTTCCCCCATTTAACAGCGTCAATACCCGTATGAGTCCTACCGCCATGTATATAAACTTCCCATTTGTCTCTTCCGCTTCTTTTGGCATCTATTGCAACTACAATACACTGGCTGCCAAATTTTTCGCTGGCTTTTTTTATAAGCTCAATATTCTTTACAGCAGCTGTATTTATGGAAACTTTGTCAGCGCCTGCTTTTAATAACTGCCTTATGTCTTCTAAATTTCTTATACCGCCTCCTACAGTTAAAGGCATAAAAACAGTTTCTGCAGTTCTTTTTACAACATCCAGCATAATGCTTCTTTTCTCAAAACTGGCTGTAATGTCCAAAAAAACAATTTCATCGGCTTCTTCTCTGTCATAGAACTGCGCAACTTCTACGGGATCTCCCGCGTCCCTGAGATTAAGGAACTTGACGCCCTTAACAACTCTGCCGTCTTTAACATCTAAACATGGAATAATTCGCTTGGTCAGCATATACCATAATAAACCTCGTAGGTTGCCTGCGGCAACCTACGAGGTTAAAAAGGTTCAACCTGCAATTTTAATAGCCTCTTGTAAATCTATCTTTCCTTCATATAGCGCCTTGCCTATAATAACGCCTTCTAAATTCTTGTTTTTTATTTCTTTCAATTTCTTTATATCTTCCAAAGAAGCAATGCCTCCGGAAGCTATCACGGAAATATCTACAGTGCTTAGAATTTCCTTTAATCTTTCTATCTTAGGCCCCATCAATGTCCCATCCACGCTAATATCAGTAACCACAATAGTCTTAATTCCTATTTTTTGCATCTTTCTAATAACGTCCATTGGCTCCAGATCTGTCTTCTCCTGCCATCCTTTTTTAACAACCTTATTCCCTGAAAAATCTACGCTCACCACTATCCTTTCTTTAAACTTAAACACAAGTTTCTCAAAATACTCAGTATCTTCAAATGCCCTTGTGCCAAGCACTGCACGAGCAGCTCCTTTTTTTAAAAAATAAGCTATGTCGCTTGCGTCTCTTAAGCCACCACCAATTTCACAGGGTATCTTTACGGCTTCTATAATCTTAACTATTAATTTGGCATTTTTTATTTTGCCAGCTTTTGCTCCATCCAAGTCAACTATGTGTAAAAACTTGGCGCCTTTTTTCTCCCAGCTCTTCGCCACTTCTATAGGTTCGTTTGAATAGACCTTCTCCTTATTGAAATCTCCCTGCTCTAATCTTACCACCTTTTCTTCAATTATATCAATTGCTGGAATTATTAACATAGCTTTATAAAATTTTCTATAATTTTAAGCCCTTTAGCTTGGCTTTTTTCAGGGTGAAATTGAAATCCATAAACATTGTCTTTGCATACGCCTGAGGTAAAATTTTCTCCATAATCTGTTTCGCATAAAATCACTTTTTTATCTTTCGGAGCCACATAATATGAATGCACAAAATACATATAACTCCCATCGTTCACTCCTTTTAAAATTTCCGCTTTTTGCTCTTTGCTCTTTGCTATAATCTTGTTCCACCCCATATGCGGTATTTTTAACCCGAATTTTTTCTTAAATCTTTTAACCTTGCCTTCTATAATATCCAGGCCTTCTATTTTTTCGCCTTCTTCACTTTCAGAAAATAAAAGCTGCAACCCAAGGCATATGCCTAAAAATGGCTTGCCTTTCTTTATAGAAAATTTAATTGGTTCTATTAAATCTCTTTTTCTTAATTCATCCATAGCAACTTTAAAAGCGCCTACACCTGGTAGTATTATTTTATCCGATTTAAATATATCTTTTGCAGACGAACTCACAATAACGTTTGAACAAAATTTCTCAAACGCCTTATGAACGCTTCTCAAATTTCCCATTCCATAATCAATAATAGTTATCACAATCTTCCTTTTGTAGACAGCACGCCTTTTGATCTCTTATCAATCTGAGTGGCCTCATCAAGGCTCCTGCCCATTGCTTTAAAAACAGCTTCTATTAAATGATGCAAATCCCTGTCAAACGCAAGAATTTCTATATGCATATTTATGCCTGCGTTCATGACAAACGCCTGAGTGAACTGCTCCAAATTTACAAAAGAATATTTTACGCTATCGCCTGCTGCCAGATTAGCCAACAAATCCTCTATATCGCGTTTTGTCTTGTAGTGTATATGCAAAGATGGCCTGTTGCTTATATCCGCAACTACTCTTACAAGGCAGCCGTCCATGGGAACAAAGCTATCGCCGAATCTCCTGATGCCTTTTTTATCCCCCAACGCTTTTTTGAATACGCTTCCAAGCGTGATACCTACGTCTTCATTAGTATGGTGTATATCCACATCCAAGTCACCTTTAGCAGATATATCTAAATCAAAAAAACCATGTTTCGCAAAAAGCGTAAGCATATGGTCAAGAAACCCTATGCCTGTCTTAATCTTTACTTTTCCTTTACCGTCAATGCCCAACTTTGCGGTTATATCTGTCTCTTTCGTCCTTCTAGCTGTTTTTGCTGTTCTTTTTTTCATATTAACCTTTCCCAACTTCGTAGGTTGTCAAAGACAGACTACTAAGTTTTTATAGTTACTTAAACCTAACTTTAAAAGATTCCAAATGTTTCTGCAATCCTTCTATCTTTGTCATTTTTTCAATAGCAATCTTTTCTTTTTCAAGCGCTTTTTTAGAATAAGAAATAGTATGTATACTTTTTAAGAACGACCTTGCGCCAAGACCTGAGAAAAATCTTGCAGTCCCGCCTGTAGGCAATATATGACTTGGACCTGCGACATAATCGCCTATACAAACCGGAGAATACGGCCCTGTAAATATCGCTCCTGCATTCTGTATCTTCTTCAATATTCTTTTAGGCCTTTTAATTAATATCTCGAGATGCTCCGGCGCAATTCTGTTTATAACTTCAACTGCCTGGTCAATATTTCTCGTAAGTATTATATACCCCCTCACATCTTCGGCTTTCATTATCTTTGCAAATTTTTTAGATGTTGTCACCAGTACTGCCAGGCCCTTAACGTGCTCCGCTTGAGCGAGGAGGTCATGCAAAACATACTCCTTGTCTGAAAACTGGTTTGCGAGTATTACAACCTCGCTTGGCCCTGCCAGCATATCTATGTCTACAAACCCAAATACCTGGCGT
>JAPLMC010000050.1:0-1669 GCA_026387215.1 Candidatus Omnitrophota bacterium | reverse complement strand
GCGTTTTGCCTCGGTAACATATTCATTCCCAGGACCTACTATTTTATCAACTTTCGGAACAGTTTTCGTACCGAACGCAAGAGCTGCTATTGCCTGAGCGCCTCCCATTTTATAAATCTCATCGACTTTTAAAAGATTTGCAACTGCTAATATATGAGGATCCACATTGCCGTTCTTATTAGGCGGCGTAGCAATAACTATCTTCTTTACCCCTGCCATCCTTGCAGGCACTACGCTCATGTAAACACTAGAGACTAGGGGTACTGTCCCAGCCGGAACATATATTCCCACTTTTTCAATAGGCCTAAAAATCTCGCCAAGCTCTGCGCCATCATCGTATTTTATCTTCCATGACTTGGGCAATTCTTTTTTATAATACCTCTGTATATTCTCGATGATATTCTTAAGGCTTGTGATAAAAGCTGTATCTATATTCTGAAAAGAACCGTTTATCTCATTTACGCTGACTCTTAAATCTTTGGGAGTAAATTTTACTTTATCAAAACGTTTTGCGTATTTTAAGACGCTCTTATCGCCTTCGTTCCTAACATCGTCTATAATCCTTCTGACCTTTTCTTCAACATGCCTTTTATTCGTATAATAACGCTCAAAAAGCTTTTGCATTTCCTTGGATGACAGTTTTAAAATTTTCATAGCGCCCCTCTTAATTTTATCCCTATTTGCTAAACTTGACATTCTAACAATGTCAGTTTTGTAAAGTTTATTGCTTTAATTTCGCTTCAATTATTTCTTCTGCTTTTTTTAATATATCGCTAATACTTGGGCCTGAGCGGCTGCCTGCCTGAGCGAAATCCGATCTCCCCCCACCTTTTATCCCAAAACCGCTTCCTATGTCATTTAAAATACTGACTGCATCTAGCTTTCCAAATTGAAGCAATTTCCCGATTCCGACTATTATTGCTATTTTTCCGTCTTTTTCAGCTGCCAGTACAAATATCCCATTCACCAGCCTATCCTTTATTAAATCTCCGTTTTTTCTCAAAAAAGAAGAGTCTGCATTTTTAATTTCATTTACAATTACATCTACACCTTTAATTTTCTTTATAGATTCTAAAAGATTACCCACATTATCCTGTATATTCTTATTGATAAAAACTTCCAGAGTTTTCTCCATCTGTTTTAATTTGCTTGTAAGCTTTTCTATCTCCTTCGCTATGTCCTCCGACCTCACATTTAATTCACTAGCAATTTCTTTTATCAGAGCATCTTCCTGTTTTATTTTTTCATAAGCTGCCCTGCCTGTAATTGCCTCGATCCTTCTCACTCCACTAGCGATAGAAGATTCCGAAATAATTTTAAAAATGCCTACCTCTCCTGTCCTAGCTACATGAGTCCCACCACACAATTCTTTGCTATAGTCTCCCACAGACACCATTCTGACCACATCCCCGTATTTCTCTCCGAAAAGAGCAATCACGTCTTTTTTCTTTGCCTCTTCCATGCTCAGTTCATCTATCTTGACTATGGAATCCTTTCTTATGTTTTCATTCACAATGTCTTCTATTCTAAAAAGCTCTTCGTCACTAACTGCCCTGAAGTGCGTGAAATCAAAGCGCAGTCTTTCCTGCGCCACCATAGACCCTGCCTGCTTCACATGTAAGCCCAAAACTTTTCTTAATGCATTATGCAAAAGATGCGTGGCAGTGTG
>JAPLMC010000081.1 GCA_026387215.1 Candidatus Omnitrophota bacterium | reverse complement strand
GTCAGAGTGTCAAGATTTGCCTACCCCAAATAAAGTTGACATTGTGACAATGACGGTTTTGTAAAGTTTATTAGGGCTTTAGGCGAATTTCTGAATGTCTAGTTGGATTTGACGCTGGAGAGCTTGGAGGGAATTGAATTTTTTTTCGTCTCTTATCTTTTGCTTAAATATAACTTCTATATCTTTGCCATAAATATTTTTATTAAAATTAAATATATGAACTTCTATTATATTATGATTGCTTATATTTAATATACCGCGATAAAATTTCCCTTCTAGCGCCACGTCAACACTGTAAACTCCGCTCGGAGGAATTGATTCATGATGAGGATCTATGTTCGCAGTTGGAAATCCTATTTTTCTTCCAAGAGCTTTTCCTTTTACAACCGTGCCTAGTATAGTCACAGGCCTGCTAAGTAATTTTGAAGCAAGTTTCAGGTCGCCTTTTTCAATTGCTTTGCGAATTCTAGTACTGGAAACATACTCCCCTCTTACCTCGAGAGGAGATACGCTGTAAAATTTAAAATTGTAAACTTTGCTTAATCTTTTGAGCAGCCTCGCATCGCCTTTTTCTTTAAACCCGAATAAAAAATTCTCGCCTGTTACCAGCGCCTTGATATTTAATTTATCCGCCAGAATATATTTGGTAAATTCTTCCGGGCTGAGCTTTGCAAATTCTTTTGTAAATTTTATTACCACGCAATTATCTATGCCCAAGCTCTTTATCAATTTTATCCTGTGCTCCAGGGAAATAAGAAACGGAATTTTCACGCCAAGCGAAAGGACTTTTACAGGATGAGGGTCAAATGTGACAACTACACTTTTTAGGCGCAATTTTTTCGCCTCTTCCAAGACCTTTCGTAAAATCGCCTGATGGCCTTTATGGACTCCGTCAAATATGCCGATCGTAACTACTGTAGGATATAATATCTTTTTCATTTACCTCATCCAAACTCTTTGAATCTTCCAATAAAAAATCTCCTGAAGCGCTTCTTACAAGGCCTGACATATGGCTGGGCACGCTTAGAACTTTTCCAATATCCTCGCATAAAGTTCTCACATAAGTACCTTTGGAACATTTAACTTTAAAAGTAAGCTCGGGGAATTTAAAATCCAGTATTTCAATGCTGCTTATGTTTATTTTGCGGGGCTCTCTTACGACAGTTTTACCGGATCTGGCTAGCTGATAAAGTTTTTTACCTTTATATTTTATCGCAGATACCATTGGCGGAATCTGTTTTATCTCGCCTTTAAAATTTTCAAGCGCTTTTTTTATATCCTCTATATCAAGGCTACCGATATTTTTTTCTTCAATCACCTTGCCTTGAGCATCCTGTGTATCTGTGCTTTTACCGAAAAAAGCCTTTGCGATATATTCTTTGTCATCATTCGTAAAAGTATTTGATAATGTCGTAGCCTTGCCTAAAAGCATTACAAGCACGCCTGTAGCCATCGGGTCTAGAGTGCCTGCGTGACCAACGCGTTTTATATTGAATTTGCGCCTGATAAAATCTACTACATCATGGGAGGTAATGCCTGATGGCTTATTTACAACTAAAATTCCGTCCAGATGCATTGCTTGCCTTTGAATTTTGTCCCTGTCGCCTTGCTTCGCAAAGCGACAGTAACTGGGACAAGATTGGTTAAAGAATTCATGACGTATTGTTAACTGCCTTCAATCATTTCTTTTGCTTTTTCTAAAACGTTCTTTTCTACTTCTTCAATTTTGCCAAGAACAGTACATCCGCTAGCAGTAGGATGTCCTCCGCCGTTAAACGCCATTGCCAACTTATTTACATCCACTTTTCCTTTGGAGCGAAAACTCACCTTCATCTTATCTTCAGTCCCTGTTTCCCTGAATAAAATAGCTATTTCCACGCCATTTATTGATCTCGCAAAATTTATAATGCCTTCCGTCCCCTCCAGAGAAGCTTTTGTTTTTTTCAGCATCTCTTTTGTAACCCATAGCCAAGCGATTTTTCCGTCATCCGTAAGCTTCATCGTCTGAAGTGATTCGCCAAGAAGACTTGTATCCTGGATACTGCTCGTTTCATAAATTTTTGTGTGCATCTCATACGGCTTCACGCCAATATCTATAAGCTCGGCGACTATCCTGTGAGTTTTTGAAGAGGTGTTGGAATATCTGAAAGAGCCCGTGTCAGTCATAATCGAAACATATAATGCAATCGCCTCGTCCAAACTTATCTTAACCTTAAAAGCCTTAAATAAGTCATAAACCATTTCTCCTGCGCTTGAAAATTCAGGCTCCACCCAATTAAATTTTCCAAAATTTATATTTGAGATATGATGATCTATATTTATCATTACGGCGTCTTTTTTGATATATTCATTAACCCGTCCTATTCTCGCGAGATCCGGAGAATCCAAAATAATTACTGCCTGATAATTAAAATCATGCGGTATTTCTTTTAAAATATGTTCAGTCCCTTTTATGAATCGCAATAAATTCGGCACAGGGCTGTCATCTAGCATCGCAAAATCTTTCCCGAGTTTTTTCAACAAACACGCCATCGCAACCTGACTACCTATCGCATCGCCTTCGGGATTTATATGGCTTGTTATAAGAAATTTATTAAACTTCTTTATCGCCTGTTTGACTGTCCTTACGCTCATTTTTTATCCTTTCAAAGGTCTTTTCCAGATTTATACTGTATTCTATTGAATTGTCTAATTTAAAATAAAGTTCAGGCACATATCGAAGATTTACCCTCTCCGCTATAAGCTTCCTTATAAAGCCTATGGCGCTTTTTATACCTTTCAGACCTTCCTCTTTAGCCGCTTCATCTCCCATAATACTGAAATAAATCCTGGCGTATCTCAGATCGCCAGTAAGATCAATCCTGGTAATAGTCACAAAACCGATACGCGGATCCTTCAGGTCTTCCTGTAATATCTTTGAAATCTCTTTTCTCAGCTGTCCTTCCACCCTCTCTGCTCGTATACCCATATATTTAAACCACCTTTCGATTTCCGTTCCTGTTTGGCGAACAGGATATCTATC
>JAPLMC010000097.1 GCA_026387215.1 Candidatus Omnitrophota bacterium | reverse complement strand
TTTTGCAATAATGTTTGATGAAAAACGCGAAAAGATTATATTAGGTATAGATAAAAAATGCCAGTTTAGCGCAAATCCATCTTACGATAATGCTATAAAAAATTACTTTCACTACCTTGTTAATTTATTGGAAAAAAAAGAAACAGCCTGTTTGATTGCTAAAAATCCTTTATTTATAGGTAATTTTCAAGATGATATAATAAGTTTTTCAACCTTAGACACCCTGACAAAACTAATCATTAATAACCCTGAAAAGAATGGCTTCAAACAAATTTCTCTTAAAGATAAGACTATCTTCGACACACTCTTTAAAAAAATAGAAAATCTTGATTCTAGTAAAAATTTTGTAAATCTGCACATATGGAAAGATAAAAATCCTATCTGGTGGAAGAAAAAAAATGACCAACTGGAAATACTAATAGAAACAGATTCCGGCTATATAGATTTTAATTCTCTAAAAAAATTCCCTGATTATATATACTTGACGCAAGACCTGATTGAGCTGAAAAGTAATAAATATAAGCACAAAAGAGCAAGTTATAATTATTTCTCAAAAAATTACAAGTTTCAATATGTTCCTTATAAACAAAATATGAAAAATGACTGCCTGAAACTATTTTCAAAATGGGCCAAATCTAGAAAACAAAAATTCCAGAATCCTTACTACCATAAGCTTTTAGAAGATAGCTTCTCTGCTCATAAACTGGCAATAGAAAATTTTAAGCCGCTTGGATTAACAGGCAGGGTTATAAAAATAAGAAAAAAGATATGCGCTTATACATTTGGATTTGAGATTACAAAAGATATGTTTTGCGTACTTTTGGAAGTTTGCGATCTGAGATTTAAAGGCATTTCAGAATTTATTTTTAGGGAATTCTCGAAAGAAATGAGTCAATATAAATATATCAACGCCATGGATGACTCAGGCCTTGAAAACCTCCGCATTTCCAAACTCTCCTATCACCCCATCTCTTCCCCCTCAAATCCCCAATAAACTTGACACTCTGACAATGACGGTTTTGTAAAGTTTATTGCTTTTCCCAGCAGATGAAGTTGAAATCACAATTGCCGCATTTATCTTTATCGCGTTCAGAAAGTTTTTCAAAACTGAGTTCTTGAATATTATTCCAAGTATTTTTTATAATACCTGTCATCTCATCTACCATATCTTCTCTGAGCTCTACCTTAAACTCTGTCGGCTCGCCTTCTTCTATCCCGTATTTCCTTAAATCCTTTTTGGCCGGCTCTACAAACACGAGTATCCCATGACTTACGGTCATTTTATCCTGCCTGGTTTTGTCTCTTTCATATAAAAGCTTATAGCATACTAGTTGCCTTAAATAACCGTCGCATTCTTCGCTTTCAAGGCTCTTTGTTTCAAAAATGCCTTTAGCATGTTTATTTGGCTGGCCTGTCTTATAATCAACGACTCTAGCAAGATTATTTTTTTCATCCTCTAATTCTAACTTATCGTATTTGCCTGTAAAAATAACGCCATTTATATTTACAGGCATCCTGTTTTCAAGTCCTATGGGTTTTACAGGCTTTTTGGAAATTCTATCATAATATTTTTTCAGGCCTTCAAATTGCTCCTTGCATCTCAATTCTATAGCTTTTTCAGGCCCCTGAAATTTTAACGCCTCTAAAAAATTCTCTTTAAAAAACTGATACTCAGGAAATTTATTCGCCTTCATGTATTCCCTGTATAGATTCTCCAGCCCTGAATGCACTGCATTGCCAAACATAAGACTTTGCTTCTTTGCAGAAGTAAGCATCATAACATTGTCATAAAGAAATTTCCGCCTGCATCTGAGATAATTATCCATGCTTGTAGGATTTAGCGCCATATCTTTAACCATGTCTCGCAAAACCTCTTCCGTACCGATAAATGGCTCCATAAGATTTGTTTTTTCAAGAAAACTTACCAAGATGTCTTTTTCCTTTAAATCAGCTGCCTTAGGTTTCATCCCAAGCTTATGTAAAAACATACTGGAAACAACGCTTTCGTCAGGGCTCGCGGTAAAGATAACATTGCTCCTGGCCCTTGATACAGTCACGTAAAAAAGCCTTGTCTCATCGTAAGCTCTTAACTCTTTTATTCTTTCCTTATTGCCTACGCCTTCGATAGTTTTCATCAGATCCGGAGGAAGAGGGATAGTGTCAGGTCTAGATTTTATAGGCCAGCTTTTATCCTGTAAACAGAATGGGATTATAACGCTATGGAACTCCTGGCCTTTAGAACCATGCGCTGTAAAAATCCTTACCCCGTTCTGAGTCATTGTCACAAGCTCCCCTTGAAGCGCCATACCATGTTCATTCCTTGTCCTTATCTCTTCTACAAAATCCTTTAATGTTATGCCTGGTTTTGACAAATCTGAGCTCTTTACCATATTTATAAAAGACGAAAGCGCTCTTAATTCTCTAATTCTCACAACATCTTCCTTGTCATATTTCTCCAGGATATATTTATAAATTCTAGTATCTTCTATATACTCCATCAGTATTGTATGAGTTGGCTTAAATTGTGAATTCTCTATAAGTTTTTTTATTATAGTTTTTGCATTTTTTAGGCTTTCTGACAAATCTTCTGAATTTAAAAGTTCTGACAGCATCTTCGCATCTTCTTTATTTCTTTTCTTCTTATTTACTTTGGCTATCATACTCAATATATCCACTAGCGGAATTTTAAAATAATCCGCTATTAATATCTTATATAAAACCCTGTCCCTGTCTTCATAATTATCCGGCTCCAAACTTGCAAGTTCCAGCACATCCAGCATCTGCCTAACTCGCGGCTCAGTCCTTATGTCCTCTTTGCCATCCGTTGCATACGGAATACCTGCCTGTAAAAATTTATCTATTATCCTTAATATCAAATCTCTTTTTCTGACTAAAATCGCTATGTTATTGTAAGGATTCTTTTTCGCTTCCGCGCTAAGGTCTTTTGAAGATTCAATTTCACCCTTAAATTCTTTTACTTTTTTCACAATAAAATTTAGCTCTTCCGCTTCCTGAGTAAATTCATAATAGTCTATTGATTTTTTCTTAAAATCAACTATATTTACAAGTTCTTTATCTCCTGTTCTTTCTCCCTCTGGCACCTCTTTTATTAAAGATTGGGCAAGCGCTATTATTTCTTTTGTTGAGCGATAATTATTCTTCAAAGATATAATTTCTAAATTTTTGAATTTCTTTTTCAGCTCCCTGAAATTGCCAACGCTGGCTCCTTGGAACCTGTATATAGACTGGTCATCATCTCCCACACAGCAGATATTTGGCTTTTCCCCTTTGAGTACAGAAAATAACAACTTAAGCTGTCCGCCGTTTGTATCCTGAAATTCATCCACCATAAAAAATTGGTATTGATCCTGATATTTTTTCTTTAAAATAGGTTCACTGTTTAAAGCGTGAATAGCCATCATAATCATATCGTCATAATCATACCTGCCTCGCTCGTCAAAAACTTCTTTGTTTCCGCTAGATTTAAGTTTTTCATACTGGTCATAAATAATAGCTAGCGCCCTCATCCTTGGAATATGTTTTTCTTCTACATACGCGCCATCAGGCTTTATTGTCTTTACATATTCCAGAAACTCTTCAGGGCTTATGCCTTCCCTCTTAAGATCGCTTATCTTTTTCTGTATTTCTCTACCGTAACTATACGGCGCATTAAAAGGCCTTATCTCAGAGACGCCTTGAGCGTGATCCAATATGTACTCTATTGCCCTTACCTGCTCTATATCTTCGATCTGTATCCTCTCTTGAATATAGTTAGCAGCTTCTTCGGAATCCAAAAGAATTGAATTTGCAAAACTATGGAATGTCGCAACATATACATCATAACCTTTAAATCCGATAATCTTGGCAAGGCGCTCCTTCATTGTCTTAGCTGCAGCATTTGTATAAGTGAGTATTAAAATATTCTCTGGCAAAGCTTTTTTCTGGCGTATTATGTTTGCCGCCCGGACAGAAAGTATCTGCGTCTTGCCAGTCCCTGGCCCTGCCAGGACCAGCACTGGCCCTTCAATAGTATCTACTGCTTTTTTCTGCTCCGCATTCAACTCTTCATAAAATCTCAAAAAATATTTCATGTCTTTCTCTTTCTTTTTTTCGCTCTCCCTTTTTCTCTCACCCCCAAGATCTTTACAAAAGTGACATTGTCAGAGTGTCAAGATTATGGGGATTTATCTGCCTATGGAAAATGCGTCGCCTAGATATTTGCCTATACCATGATAAGTGCGCACTTCAGGATCATATAATATCGGCTTTATTTTTTCTATATCAGGCAGGTTGTTTTTTCCTATAACGCTTTCATCAGATTTTACATCCAGTATCTCCCCTATAAACTGAGTATGCAGGCCGATCTCTATTGTATTGATAACCCTGCATTCTAAAATAAGAGAAAATTCTTCAATATAAGGTGCATCCACTAACTCGCTTTTTATCGGAGTCAACCCTGTCTTTTCGAACTTATCCTCATTCTTTCCTGATACGATTCCAAAATAATCAGTTTCTTTAACATATTTTTCTGATGGGACGTTAACTGTAAAAGCTTTTTTATCCATAATATTGCCATAAGAATAAGTCGCCTTTCTTAAGGATATGCCTACGCACGGCGGTTTGGAACAGACAATGCCTCCCCACGCAACTGTTGCTCCGTTTGGTTTTCCATTTTTATCATATGTCCCAATAATCCACGTAGGCGTTGTAAAAATAAGCGCTTTGGCTCCTAGTGATTTTTTCATGAGATGTCTCCATATTTTATATAGCTACAGGCTGACCTGCCCCACCAGGTTTTATGCAAAATATTCCTAATAGGCACGCACGTTATCTCCTGCCCGCTGACAGTCTTTCTTAACCCAAAACGATTTTCATAAATATCGCAAAAATATTTATTGCTTTCAAATGCCTTTAAATGTTCGCACGGATCCTTATCCTGAACCCCACAGCACGCTCCGCATCTCTTGCAAAGATTTTCATGCTCCAATATTTTTTTATCCTTATATTTAATATAATCTAAATCATCCATAAATATATTATAACACTTTTTTGACAAGAAAAAATAAAAACCGTATAGGTGGCTTCAATTGTCCTAAACTTGTCGAAAGAAATCTCCTGTAAGGCTATAACAGTCTCAAATATCTTATGGATGAAAGCCTTTTATTACACGGTCTTGCTTTGGCAATAATGAAGTCATCAATTGACGAATAGCATCAAAAACAATCTTAAACTGACTATCATATTTTCTCTCTATTTCTTTTATTTTTTTAAACAATTCTTTATTTGCTAAAATCATTCGTCTTAATTGAGTGAAGGCACGCATAATTTGGATATTCACCATGATTGCCCTATCGCTATTCAATACGCCTGAAAGCATCGCCACTCCTTGCTCAGTAAAAGCATAAGGTAAAACTGTTGAATGTTTCATAGTATTGAACCGGTCGCAAATTGCGACCAGTTCGTCCTTTTCGGTTTTTGTTAACTGAAACATAAAATCTACGGGAAACCGTTTTCTATTTCTTTTTACCTGCTCATTCAATCGTTTTGTGGTTACTTCGTAAAGAAACGCTAAATCTCTATCAAGCATTACCTTCTTCTTTCTAATAACAAAAATCTTGCTGGTTACAGCTTCTATAGAAATTAAATCAGACATAAAAACTCTCCTTTTGTGTTTAAGGTCACAAAATGTGACCTTAACTAGAGATAAGCACATTAATCCTCTGCTATATATGACACATATGAAGGAGCTTTTCTTTCAAAAAAATATAAGAAAAAATAAAAACCGCGCAAGTAGCCATTAGACCTCTTGCGCGGTTAAGTACATTCAAAACAACTTTACAAACTGACATTGTCAAAATGTAAAGATCCATCAATGGCATCTTTATCTTGGATATGTCCCTTTTTGACACGTCCCACCCGTCTTCCCAAGATTAATCTTAGCTCTGCGCCATTGACACTCTAACTTTAATTGAGTATACTTTTTCTATATGAAAAATAGAGAAACATGGAAGTCTAGGATGGGGATCATAATGGCTGTTGCAGGCAGCGCCATAGGATTAGGGAATTTTTTGCGCTTCCCTGTCCAGGCTGCGCAAAATGGCGGCGGAGCGTTTATGATTCCGTATTTTATATCCCTTCTTCTTCTAGGCATACCTTTGATGTGGGTGGAATGGACTATAGGGCGCTTCGGCGGAGGTTTCGGCCACGGCACAGCGCCTGGCATATTCCACAACATGTGGGCAAAAAATAGGTTCATAAAATATTTCGGCATAATAGGAATCTTCGGGCCTCTTATAATATTTATATACTATACCTATATAGAATCCTGGACACTCGCATACGCATTTTTCTCAGCAGCTGAAAAATACGGCCAGGCCACCACTCAAGACAGCATGTTATCATTTTTAAAAGGCCTTCAAGGCATAGAAAAGAATAATTTCTTTTCCAGTATCCAATGTGCTTACATATTTTTTCTTGTCACATTCTGCCTCAATATGTTTGTCATATACAAAGGCATTTCCGGCGGAATTGAAAAATTATGCAAAATCGCCCTGCCAAGCCTTTTTATCTTCGGAATAATACTGGCTATAAGAGCCTTGACATTCGGGACGCCTGATCCAGCAAACCCGGATTGGAACATAATAAACGGTCTTGGATTTTTATGGAATCCTGATTTTAGCGCTTTAAAAAGCGCCAAGGTCTGGCTTGCTGCAGCAGGACAGATATTTTTTACATTAAGCGTAGGCATAGGTGTTATACTTACATACGCTAGTTATCTTAAGAAAACTGATGACGTGGTGCTTTCAGGACTTACTTCAGTAAGCGCAAATGAGTTCGCTGAAGTAATCCTTGGTTCTTCTATAGTTATACCCGTTGCATTTGCATTTTTTGGCCCAAATGAAATTCAGAATATTGCAAAAGGCGGAGCATTTAACCTGGGATTTGTCACAATGCCTTTAATATTCGGCAAAATATCCATGGGCGCCTTTTTCGGATGTATCTGGTTTTTGCTCCTATTTCTTGCGGGAATCACCTCTTCCATATCTCTAGCGCAGCCAAGTATAACCTTCCTGGAAGATGAATTCAACAACTCAAAAAAAAAGGCTGTTGTTATTTTCGGCATATCGTCTTTTATCTTATGCCAGCCCGCGATATTCTTTTTAAAAAATGGCGTGGTGAACGAATTGGATTTCTGGGGAGGCACTTTCTGCCTGGTGTTATTTGCAGCTATTGAAATTATACTTTTTGGATGGGTATTTGGAATTGAAAAGGCTTGGGAAGAAATACATCATGGCGCAGAAATGCATGTGCCTAGGATATATAAATTTATAATAAAATATATAACGCCTTTATTTCTGTTTTTTATACTGGGGTTCTGGTTTTATCAGGAAGGTATTCCCACAATACTGATGAAAAGCATTAAACCCAGCGATAAGCCTTATATATTAGGTATAAGACTTATGCTTCTGGGGATATTCATCGCCTTGGCAATACTTGTAAAAGTTGCCTGGCAGAAAAGAAAAACTGCGGTTAAAAAATGACTTTCTTCGGCTGGTTATTTCTAATTATATCCTGGGGAATTATCACAGTTCTTACTATTTTATGCTTCAGTAAGGTCCTGTCCAAAAAAAATTGATCTCTTAATCTATAATTATCGCTTCAACAGGACACTCGTCTTTTGCCTGTTTTACGCTGTCTTCGATAGCCGGTGGAACCACCTTCACCTTACTAACAGCTTTATCATCTTTCATCTCAAAAATATCAGCACAAGTATTAACGCACAACCCGCATCCAACGCATAAATCCTCATCAATTCTTACTTTCATATTATCCTCTCAAATTTTGTGAAGCAAAATTTGATCCCGAGCCGCCCTTATACCCCCGTATATGCGGCGAGGGATCTTTAGTTAAATTATCCACTTATAATATACACTGACCTATTTATTGTCAATCAATTTCTTATGCCTTAAAATGTCTTTGAAATTGATACTGAACAGCCACTATTTGCTTTCTGACCGCAAATGTATAAAATTATTCCAAGCCAAATCTCACAATAAATTCCGCGAACATTAGGTCCTGTATATAAAAACCTCTGCCTTCTATCCTTTTCACAAGACCTTTTTCTTCCAGGCGGTAAAGAAAATTCTTTATGTTTGCTATAGGAAATTTCTTCGCGCGTTTTCCGACTATCATCATTGTGGTAAAATCCTTTATCGTTATTAGCTTTTTCTCCTCTGCGAGTATTTTTAATAAATCTTTCTCTCTGTCGCTAGCCTTCGACAGAAGATATTTAAAATAATCCCTGCCTAACTCTTTAAGCGTACTATTCAATGCATTGTCCCAGGCATCTACACTCACTTTTCCCTCTATCTGGCTATCATAAAGATGGCTCGCCAAAAGCTGTACTTCATATGGATGGCCAAACGTATATTCGAATATATTCTTTCTTATTCCATCTTCAAATTCCGCGCCTGTGCCTTTTAAAGTCATATCTATCGTAGCCATAACTTCTCTCTCTTTTAAATTTTCCACAAACAATCTTTTCCTGAAAAATCTTCCTACGGGATCGTGTTTATCTATAAAAGACGCCCAGCCCGCAGGCGTAGATGAAAGTATAAAAAGAAACTTAGTCTTTTTAACAATATCCTCGTTGCTTAAAACAGCTCTTAAAATATCTATGCTATTAGACACTTCCATAAGATTTTGAATATCATCCAGCAACACAACTGCTAATTCCGTATCCAGCGCCTTCCATAATTCAAGCAAAAATTTCGTAAACTGGACCTGCGCGTTTGATAAAGATTTTCTTTTGGAAAATAACTCCAAGATATCTTTTTGAACGCTTTCAGCTTTCGGGAAACCCATAAGCATCTCTTCAGCTATTAAATGAATAGCATCTAGGGCTTTATTTTTTTCGGTAAATTTTGAAATCCCGCAAAAAGCCGATGGAAATCCTTTTTCCTGGCTCATGCGCCTAAACTGTTTTAAAAGCGATGTCTTGCCTGTGCCCCACTCTCCAAGAACTACAAGGTGGCTAGGCCTCGCATTGGCTGCATCACCAAGTTTAATTTAAAGGTTTCTAATTCCTGGCTTCTGCCGCCGAATATCTTTGGCTCCCAACCTGATTGAGGCGTAAAAGGATTTGAAGATATCATATTTTTCCTTCAAAAGCTGATGGACAAAGTTTATTTATTTTGCATTCTTTGCAAAAAGGCCTTCTTGCTTTGCAAATCTTCCTTCCATGTAAAATCAGAATGTGCGAAAATACACCCCAATCTTTTTTAGGTACTATTTTCATCAAATCTTCTTCTATCTTATCAGGTCCTACATTTTTCGTCAGTCCCATGAGCTGTGACAGCCTCCTCACATGCGTATCTACTACTATTCCAACCACTATTCCAAATCCGGAAGATAGAATAACATTCGCTGTTTTTCTGCCTACGCCAGGAAGACTTGTCAATTTCTCCATAGCATTTGGCACTTTGCCTTTAAATTCATTTAAAATTTTCTTCGCAGAACCTATGACGCTTTTTGCCTTATTTCTGTAAAAACCCGTTGAATGTATGTCCTTTTCAAATTCCTCCAGGCTAGCTTTTGCAAAATCCGATACAGTCCTGTATTTTTTAAATAATACAGGCGTTACTTGATTTACCTTCACATCCGTACACTGCGCAGAAAGTATAGTTGCGACCAAAAGCTGCCATGTATTTTTAAACCTAAGAGCTATTTTCGCTTCAGGATATTCTTTTTTTAAAATCCTTATTATCCGTTCGACTAACATAAAAGATATAACCACCTCAATCGCCCGCCACAAAACTTTGGCGGGCGGTTTCTATTTCTTATTTACCAATTAACATGTATACAGAAATACATAAAAGCATAA
>JAPLMC010000059.1:7629-11215 GCA_026387215.1 Candidatus Omnitrophota bacterium | reverse complement strand
GGTTATTCAAGAGGCGTTTAATAACATAGTGAAACACGCTAATGCAAAAAATGTAAAGATAGATTTATTACTTAAAGGAGGAGAAATAAATCTTGTAATAGAAGACGATGGCGTAGGTTTTGACGCAGAGACATTTTTCGAAGATATAAGTGTGGATAAGTTTGGTCTGCGCGGCATGAGAGAAAGAGTTGATTTATTGAACGGAAAATTTTTATTGGAGTCTAAAGCAAAGAACGGAACAAAGCTAATTGTAGTTTTTTCAATAATCGAAAAGGCGCAAAGATGACTATAGAAGTAGTGTTGGCGGACGATCATGCGATAGTAAGGCAGGGTCTGGGAGCTGTAATATCTCAGGAACAGGATATGAAGGTTATTGCAGAGGCGTCAAATGGTAAAGAAGTTGTGGATATTGCAAAGAAAAGTTCTGCAGATATATTTATAGTTGATATAACAATGCCGATATTAAATGGTTTAGAGGCCTCAAGCCAGATAATACAGATCAATCCAAGAAATAAGGTCATTATACTTAGTATGCATGATAATAGAGCGTTTATAGAAAGGGCCTTGAGTTTAGGAATAAAAGGTTACGTATTAAAAGATTCAGCGGCAGATGAAATCATACAGGCTATAAGATCGGTTTACAAGAATGAATATTTTCTTAGCCCCAGGATATCTACATTTGTAATACAGGATTATATTGATTCGAGAGGCCAAAAGATAGGCGAAAAAAAGATAGTTAGTCTTACTGATAGAGAAAGAGAAGTTCTTCAGCTTGTTGCCGAAGGACATACAAATAAGGAAGTAGCTACCCAGCTTAAGATTTCTTTAAAGACCGCACTTGCCCATAGAAACAATATAATGCAGAAACTTAACATCCATCGCCAGGCAGACCTCATTAGGTACGCACTCAAAGAAGGCATAACCACCATATAGTGTATAGGGAAAAAAGCTTCTAAATATAGGTATTTGTACCTATTTACATATATAGGACTTTCTGGTATCATTTGGACTCACGCGGATAGTGTCATTCATAAGAAAAATCTCTCATTCTGGATTTATCTGGACCTGAGATAAAATTTTGTTTCATAAAATAAGCAGCGAAAGACAAAAGTTCCTCGCCCAGATAAATCAGGGTTCTGGATTAAATTTTGCTTCGCAAAATTTGGGAGGGTAAAATGGCTATTAAGAAATGTTCGTCAAAAAAAGTGACTTTTAAGATAAACGCGCCAAATGCAAAAGATGTTCGTTTGGCAGGAGATTTCAATTCATGGGATGCATCCACCACTATTCTTAAGAAAGCTAAAGATGGAGCGTGGGCAAGAGATTTGACCCTCAAATCTGGACGTTATGAGTATAAATATTTAGTTGACGGCCAGTGGCAGAAAGATCCTTTAAATAATCTTTTCGTAGTAAATACATACGGTTCAGAAAATTCAGTTATAGAGTTGTAAACTTGACAAAAGTGACATTGTAATAGTGTCAAGTTTATTGATCGCGAGGTAAGCGGGATGAGGATTGCTATCTTTTCTTGGGAATCCATGCATTCTATTTGCGTGGGCGGGGTGGGAGTGCATGTCAGTGAACTTGCATCAGCTCTTGAGCGCAAAGGCAATGAGGTACATGTTTTTACGCGTATGAGGGGGTCTGATCAGCCATGGTATGAGCTCTTTTGTAGATGCATTTTTTAAGGCAGAGAATGTCTCAGGTCCTTTTGATGTGATACACAGTCATGACTGGTTAACCTCAAGCGCAATGGTTTGGATAAAACAGGTCAGGCCTTCCAAAGCTGTTTTTACTATGCATTCAACTGAATATGGCAGGTGTGGGAATAATTTTCATGATGGCAATTCAGCAAAGATAAGGGACCATGAACGGCATGGCACATATTGCGCTGACCATGTTATAGCTGTATCCCGAGCTCTTGAAGGAGAGATAAGGTGGATGTATAATGTGCCTGATTGGAAGGCGGACGTAGTATATAATGGAGTCAATTATAGAAATTTTGACGGATGGATAGACGCCGGAGCAGTACGGCGTTATTATGGGATAGGTCCTATGGATCCAATGGTTCTTTTTGTGGGCAGGATTGTTTATCAAAAAGGCCCAGACCTTTTAATAGAGGCTATTCCACATGTACTTAAATATTATAATAATGCAAAATTTGTTTTTGTAGGAGATGGAGAGATGCGCTGGGGCGTAGAGGATAGGGCAAAACAAATCGGAGTTCATCACGCGACAAGGTTCGTAGGCTTTAATAATGGATGTAAGCTTTCTGATCTTTACAAGGCAACGGATGTTGTGTGCATGCCTTCTAGAAATGAGCCTTTTGGGATAGTTTTATTAGAAGCATGGAGCGCAGGAAAACCCGTGGTAGCTACTTCAAACGGCGGGCCTGGAGAAATAATATGGCATGACATAACAGGTTTAAAGGTTTATCCAAATCCTGAATCAATAGCATGGGGCATAGGCACTGCGTTTTCAGATTTTGACCACGCAAGGTGGATGGGCGCTAACGGTAGGATTGCAGTTGAAACTGCTTTTTCCTGGGATGTTGTAGCTGACCAGGTATTGGACATTTATGGCCGTTAAAAAACCAAAACTTAAAAAAAGCAAATCTATAGAGCGCGTTTATAAAAATGGCAGAGAAGCCATTGTAAAGACTGTGAAAAAGAAGCCGCTCCTAAAAAAGAAAACCCCTAGAATAATATCCACTGTTTCCAGTATAGTCAAGCCCATAGTAGCATTAGAAAAAAAATTACAATCAACTCCTATAAAGATAAACGAATATGAACTCCCTTCTTATAACAATATAACAAGGATTACTTTAATAGCAAAAGACCCTTTCTGGTTATATGCTTATTGGGAAATTGCTGAAAGTTCAATAGAAGATGTAAAGCGCCAGTTAGGCGGCAACCTGAATGACACCAGGTTTGTAGTGCGCATGTATGATGTGACATATAAAGATTTTAACGGGTTTAACGCCAATCATTGGTTTGATACAGAAGTAGGCCGTTATTCAAATAATTGGTATATAAGCCTTTGGAATGACAATGTTTCATATTGTGGAGAAATAGGTATAGTTCATGTTTCCGGAAGATTTTTCCCAATGGCCAGGTCTAATTTTGTGCATACCCCCCGCTCTAATTCTTCAAACAGATTTGAAGAGATATGGATGGATCTTAGCAGGGAGCAGGAATTTTCAAGTGTGCCGGCTACTATCAAAGATAATAAAAATAAAACCGAAGGAGCCAAGAGTCTTGGGGTGCAATATGACGCAGCAGGCAGATTCAGCTACTCTAGCGTGTCTAAAAGAAGAAAGCTTTATCTTAGTGCAGCGGATTTAAGAGCGTATTACAGTAAATTTTCTCCTTTATTGAGAGAGAGATTATTTTCGCGTATTTCCAAAAAACGTATATATAAGTATTTGTATTCCAGCATGTCAGCAAATGAATGGAGGGACGTGCTTTATTTTAGAAGACTCGCAGGGGAAAAATTTGGCAGAAAGGTTATGATTGGCGCTTCTGAATTTGCATATCTGGGCGGAAGCGAAAACATTCAAGGCGGCGCAAGCGAATTTGTTCACCCA
>JAPLMC010000059.1:0-7527 GCA_026387215.1 Candidatus Omnitrophota bacterium | reverse complement strand
CACAGAGCCTGACGCGGAAGTGAGGCTTGGGGATAAAAAAGTAGACCTTAGGCCAGATGGGACTTTTAGCATGAGGTTTGCTCTTCCTGATGGAAAAATTAATTTGCCGTTTGCCGCTACTTCAAGCGATAAAGTAGAAACAAGGAAGATAACTACCAACGTAGAAAGAACCACTGTGTCTATTTGATATTCAGTATACAAAACTTAGTATCAGGTATCAAGTAACAGGTTTGAGTTTTTACATGATACTTGATACCTGCTACCTGATACAAACATAAAAATTTCCATATAATTATGCATAAAGGTTATCTTTGTTTGGTACTACACGCCCATCTCCCCTTTGTCAGGCATCCTGAAGAGGAAGATTTTCTTGAGGAGAACTGGCTCTACGAAGCAATCACAGAAACTTATATACCGCTTATACAGATTTTTGAAAAATTAATAGAAGACCGTGTGGATTTTCGCATAACAATGTCTCTGACGCCTACATTGGCGTCCATGCTCCAGGATGAACTTCTCCAGGATAGATATATAAGGCATATTAATAAATTAATAGAACTTGCTGATAAAGAGGTTCAGCGCACAGGCTATGACCCAAAATTTCACGGCCTTGCGCTGATGTATTACAGAAAATTTATAGAAGCAAAAGAGGTTTTTTCAGATAGGTATAAAAAAGACTTAGTGTCTGCGTTTAGAAAATTTCAGGATCTAGGTTATGTTGAAATACTCGCTTCATGCGCTACTCATGGATTTTTACCTATCTTGAGCGTAAATTCAACTGATGCAGAAGCGCAGGTAAAAATTGGAGTGGAGCATTACAAAAAAACATTCGGCAGGAATCCTTTGGGATTTTGGCTTCCCGAATGTGGATATACTCCTGGCGTAGATAATTTTTTAGCAGAAGCTGGTATTAAGTATTTTTTTGTAGACACACATGGGATTGTAAACGCAGATCCAACGCCAAAGTATAGCGTATACGCGCCTTTATACTGCCCAACAGGGGTTGCCGCATTCGGAAGAGATACGGAATCTTCCAAGCAGGTATGGAGTTCAAAAGAAGGCTATCCAGGCGACCCTGATTACAGGGAATACTACAGAGATATAGGGTACGAACTGGAATATGATTATATAAAGCCTTACATACATCCGATTGGATTTAGAATTAATACAGGCCTTAAATATTGGAGAATAACAGGAAATACTGATCATAAGGAACCGTATGTGCCTGAATGGGCAAAGGAAAAGGCTGCGACGCATGCAGCAAATTTTATGTTTAACCGTGAAAAGCAGATAGAACATATCGCATATCATATGGATAGAAAGCCTATGATTATTTCTCCTTATGACGCGGAATTATTCGGCCACTGGTGGTTTGAAGGCCCAATGTGGATAGATTTTTTGATACGTAAAATTGCGTATGATCAAAAAACAATAAAACTCGCTACCCCGTCGGATTATCTGAAAGAATATCCTACAAACCAGATGTCTGTCCCATCAACATCTACCTGGGGCTATAAAGGCTATAACGAAGTCTGGCTGGAAGGAAGTAATGACTGGATTTATAGGCATCTGCATGTAGCTGGAGAGAGAATGAAAGAATTAGCTGAAAAGTTTTCTAATAGCAAAGATAATCGGGTCAAACATGCTTTAATTGTTTAGAAAAAGATAAAAATGATCTTATGAGGCTGGCACTGAATCAAGCTGCGAGGGAGTTGCTTCTGGCGCAGGCGAGCGATTGGCCGTTTATAATGAAAACAGGCACAATGGTGGAATACGCCAATAAAAGAGTAAAGCTTCATGTAAATAGATTTACCCATATTTATAAAGATATGCTCAATGGCTCTATTGATAAAGAATGGCTTCAGGAGGTTGAATCAAGAGATAATATTTTTTCTAATATAGATTGCGCTAAATATTATATTCAAACAAAGATAAACGAAGGAGCGATATGAAAATGAATTCATGTTTCGGAATAGCACTTCATATGCATCAACCAATGATTCCAGCTGGCGGAGATGATATTAGGACAGCAAGACTTATTTCCAATTTGCAGTATATGATGGAGCACCAGAATATCGGAGATAATCACAATGCGCCTGTATTTTTGAATTGCTATTCAAGAATAGCTGATTTCGTAAGGGAACTCTCAGGTGAAGGTAAAAATCCAAAGATCATGCTGGATTATTCCGGAAATCTTCTCTGGGGTTTTAAGGATATGGGCGAAGAAAAAGTTTTAGATAATCTCAAGATTGTTACCTGTGATAAAAAATATTCCGGATATGTAGAATGGCTTGGGACGATGTGGTCTCATTCTGTGGTCAGTTCTACGCCTGTACCAGATATAAAGCTTCATATAAAAGAATGGCAGGATTGTTTCGCTTCGATATTCGGCCAAAAAGCCCTTAAAGATGTTAAAGGGTTTTCTAGCCCTGAGATGCATCTTCCGATTCATCCTGATGTGTGTTTTGAGTATGTAAAAGCTTTGAAAGAATGCGGATACAAATGGCTCATGGTTCAGGAGCATACGATAGAAAACCTGGACGGTACGCCTATAAGAAGGCCGCATTTTCCGCATAAATTAGTTGCTAAAAATTCTCTCGGCGAAAAACTGGAAATAACCGTAATTATAAAAACGCAAGGGTCTGATAATAAACTTATAGGCCAGATGCAGCCATATTACGAAGCCAAGACTTTGAGCCATGAAAAATATTGCGGAGTGGACCTTCCAGGTTTTGTAGCTCAGATAGGAGACGGAGAAAACGGCGGAGTAATGATGAATGAATTTCCAGAAGCGTATAAGAAGGTTTTTCGAGAAGTAGGTATGGAAGGCACAATTGGCATAAATGGCACAGAATATCTTGAATTTGTAAAAAAGGCTGGTTTGGATGAAAAGTCATTTATGCCTGTACAACCTATTTCTCAGAGTAAGATATGGGAGTTCTTAAAAGAATATTCTCAGGGCGCAGCTGACAAGGCTATTGAAAAAGTAAAACAGAAATATCCCAGCTTTAGCTTAGAAAAGGCGTCTTGGACAAACGATAAAGACTGGGTAAAGGGTTATGAAGATATAATGGACCCGATAATCCAGCTTAGCGCAGCATTTCATAAGAAATTTGACAATAAAGATGTTGATAAAAATAGTGCTAACTATAAAAAAGCGCTTCTTTATTTATTATTATCTCAGACAAGTTGTTTCCGTTACTGGGGCACAGGTGTTTGGACAGATTATGCAAAGGAGATCTGCCGTAGGGGGATGGAGGCGCTTAAATAGATTCGTTGACAGATATTTTATTATCTGATATATTCTAAAAATACAATAGGGTCCATCATCCCGATAAATCTGGGCTTAGGATCAATTTTGATTAACAAAAATTGGCCCCTCGCGATACTGTGATAAAACGCTGGTCGCTCGGGATCAATTTTTGCTTCGCAAAAATTGGGAGGAAAAATGTTTAAGAAACTGAAGAAGGTGTTATCGCTGGATAATGAAAATCGTATCAGTCGCGAGGAATTTATGCAGCTTGTCCAGAAAAAGGCGTATGAGATTTATGAAAAAAGAGGATGCCAGTCTGGTAATGACCTTGAAGATTGGCTTAATGCTGAAATATTGGTTAAAGAGGACATTGGAGTAAAATGATATACTGGGCGCCTCTTTTACATTTTTATCAGCCTCCTACACAGTCCCACGATGTTCTTGCAAAGGTTTGCAAAGAATCATACAGGCCTTTAGTAAAGGTCTTTAAAGAACATCCTGAATCCAGAGTTACTGTGAATATGTGCGGGGTGCTTACTGAAATGCTGGCTAGTCATGGCCACGGGGATATTTTAACGGGCCTTGCGGAACTTGGCGAAAGAGGCCAAGTTGAGTTTGTAGAATCAGCAAAATTTCACGCAATCCTTCCATTAATACCTACGCAAGAAGTTAAAAGACAGATAGAATTAAACAATCTTGCCAACTTGTATTTTTTCAAGAATAGTTATAAGCCAAAAGGATTTTTTCTGCCAGAGATGTGCTACTCTGACGAAGCAGCTTCTATTATAAGAGGCATGGGCTATGAATGGGTTATAGTTAGCGGGATTGCTTCTCAGGGGAAATGGCCCATGGAGCATATATCAAGTTTTAGGCTTAGCTCTGGAAATATGAAGGTATTTTTCAGGGATGATATAATCAGCAACATGATCAGCTTTAAGAATTTCGATGCTACGGGGTTTGTATCGAGAATCAAAGAACTTGCAGATGGAAAAGAAGACGCATATATAGTAACAGCAATGGACGCAGAGACATTTGGCCATCATATCCATGACTGGGAAAACATATTTTTAGGGAAAGCTTATGAAATTATTAAAGATTCCGATGAAGTGGAAGTAGTGGGTATTAGCGAATTATTGAAAATATTCCCTGCGGTAAAGACAAAACCTCCAAAGCCTTCTTCCTGGAGCACTTCTAATGAAGAAATTATGGCAGGAAACTATTACCCGTTATGGAATACGCCTCATAATCTAGTCCATAAATTGCAATGGGAGCATATGAATATATGCTTGGAGATATTTCAAGAAGCAGAAAATAAGAATAATAACGATAAATCTGCGCCATTTTTTAATATAGCTAGGGAAACGCTTGATATGGCTTTACATAGCTGCCAGTTTTGGTGGGCTAATAAAGGCAGAATGTGGAATGAAAATCTTATAAATAAAGGCCTTATTCTACAGGAAGAGGCAATATTAAATTCATATCTCGCAGTAGCTAACTCAGGCTGTAGAGATTCTGAAAAGAAAAAGTGTTACAAGAAGGTGATTGTGGCAAGGTATATAGCTGGGAAGATTAGAGATGAGATACTATTTTGACCACCACAACCGCGTAGGTTGCCGTAGGCAACCTACGCGGTTAATATAAAGCAAAGAAAGGATAAAAATGAATATTTTGTTTATTTCCCCGGAAGTTTTTCCATTTGCAAAAACAGGAGGCTTGGCTGATGTAATTGGGGCTTTACCTGAGGCTATTGCTAAAAAAGGGCATACCTCAAGCATAATTCTTCCTTATTACCAGTTGGTTAAGAAAAACGGCTTTAAACCTAGTGTGTTTAAAAAGAACATATCTCTCAGGATAGACAACAGAGAAGAGCTTTTTAATCTTCTTTTGTTAAAACATAATGGGGTGGATGTATATTTTATAGAGAAAAATGAATATTACAACAGGGAATTTTTATACGGCACGCCTCAAGGGGATTATTTTGACAACGCTTTCAGGTTTGGTTTTTACGCAAAGGCAATACTTGCTTCTATACCTCATATAGGCAAACAGGATATATTGCATTGCAATGATTGGCAGTCAGGCCTGGTGCCTTTGTATATCAAGACCCACTATCAAAATAATCCTATATTTAACAAGACAAAGGTACTTTTTACAATACATAATATGGCTTACCAAGGGCTTTTTGTTAAAGACGTAGTGCCATACCTGGATATTTCTTGGGATTTATTCAACCTATCTGGAGTTGAGTTTTGGGACAAATTGAGCTTCATGAAAGCAGGAATTGTTTTTTCAGACGCTATAAGTACTGTAAGTAAAGGCTACAGCAAAGAAATTCTTACCGCTGAATTTGGATTTGGCCTGGACGGACTTTTGAGAGCAAAAGAAAAGGATCTCTATGGAATAATAAATGGGGTGGATTATTCTGTATGGAGCCCTAGCGTTGATAAATTTATAGCTGAAAAATACGATGAAAAAGATCTTGGCGGCAAGGCGGCGTGCAAGAAAGACCTGGCTGAAGCATTTGAAATAAAATATAACGCCAAAAGGCCTCTCATAGCTATGATAACAAGGCTTGCAGAGCAGAAAGGCATAGACCTGGTAGTAAATATGATGACGGATATTTTAAAAGATAGCGATTTTGTTATACTTGGATTTGGCGATGAAAAATATAATAATATATTTCAAGAACTGGCTAAAAAGTATAAAGGCAAGGTGGGCGTCAGCGTAAAATTTGACAACGCCCTATCTCATAAAATAGAGGCGGGAGCGGATATGTTTTTAATGCCGTCCAGGTATGAACCATGCGGATTAAACCAGATGTATAGCCTTAAATACGCGACTGTGCCCATAGTCAGGGCAGTAGGTGGATTGGATGATACGATTCAAAATTTCAATCCAGCCACTAAAAAAGGAAATGGGTTCAAATTTAAAGACGCTACTAATGAAGCGCTTTTAGGATCGATCAAAGAAGCTGTAGCTATTTTTAAGAATAAAAAACTTTGGGATGAACTTCTTAAAAATTGTGTTCTTTGCGATTATTCCTGGGAATCATCAGCTGAACAATATCTGAAGCTCTATAAAAACTTATAGATAACAAAGGGACGCGGTTAAAGTGGTTAAAAGATATGAACAAAGTTTACTTTGGGATGTGCCTGCATTTTCACCAGCCTGTCGGAAATTTTGATGACATTATCGAAAGGGCTTATCAAAATTGTTATAAGAGTTTCTTGGATGTGTTTGAAAAATACCCTGATATAAAGATGGCATTTCATTTTTCAGGGTGTCTTCTGGACTACTTTGAAGCGCATCATCCTGATTATCTGGACAGGGTAAGAGTAATGGTAGATAGAGGCCAGGTAGAGATATTGGGCGGCGGATATTATGAACCTATTTTTACAAGCATACCAGAGAGAGACAGATTAGGCCAGATAAAAATGATGGCCAGCTATGTGAAAAAAAGGTTTGGGCAAGAGGTGCAGGGCATATGGACTCCGGAAAGAGTATGGATTTCTGAACTAGCCAAAGATTTTAACAAAGCTGGCATGAAATATTCTATTCTGGACGATGAACATTTCATAAAGGCTGGATTGAATAAAGATGAGCTGTTCGGATACTTTACAACAGGCGAAAAAAATAAAGAGCTAGCGATATTTCCATCAAGCAAGTCACTCCGGTATATGATACCTTTTAAAATGCCGGGAGAGATTGTAGATTATTTTAAAGGAATTGCCTCAAGAAGACATGAGCCTTTATTTACATACGGAGATGACGCTGAAAAATTCGGAGAGTGGCCTTTTACCCATGACTGGGTTTATAAGCAGAACTGGCTCAATAAGTTCTTTGAGGAATTAACCAGGAACAAAGATTGGATTATTACCGTAAGATTGTCGGATTATCTGAAGTCAAATCCGGCCATGAAGAAAATAAAGATACCTGAGGCATCGTATCAGGAGATGATGGAATGGTCGCATGGCTCATGGCTGAATTTTCTTAAAAAATACCCTGAAACAAATCAGATGGTCAGAAAAATGCATCATGTGAGCGAAAAGGTGAATTCGGTAAAGGATGCTTCAGCTTTACGCGAATTATATAAAGGCCAGTGCAATTGCGCGTATTGGCACGGGGTGTTCGGAGGGCTTTATCTTTATCATTTAAGAAAAGCTATCTATGAGCATCTTATAAATGCCGAAAAGATTGCGGATAAGATTCTGCATAAAGGCAAAAAAGACTGGGTAGAGATAAAAGAGCTGGATTTTTATGAAGACGGTAAAAAG
>JAPLMC010000089.1 GCA_026387215.1 Candidatus Omnitrophota bacterium | reverse complement strand
GGCAATGCATTAAAATTAGCTTTAGCTTACGCAAAGGGATTAGGCGCGGCTAAGGCGGGCGTAATAGAAACGACTTTTAAAGAAGAAACAGAAACAGATCTTTTTGGGGAGCAGGCGGTTTTATGCGGCGGAACAAGCGAATTGATAAAAGCCGGATTCGATACCTTGATAGAAGCAGGGTATCAGCCTGAGATCGCGTATTTTGAAGTTTTGCACGAATTAAAACTTATCACAGATCTTATTCAAGAGTATGGGATTTCCGGGATGAGAAGAAAAGTGTCGGATACTGCATGCTACGGAGATCTATCTCGCGGCAAAAGGATTATTACGGAAAAAACCAGAAAAGAGATGAAAAAGATTTTAAAGGAAATCCAGAAAGGCAAGTTTGCAAGGGAGTGGATTAAGGAAAACGAGGCAGGTCGGCCGAACTTTAACAAGCTGTTAAAAGAAGGCGATGAGCATCAGATTGAGGCAGTGGGCAAGTCTCTCAGAGAAATGATGCCTTGGATGAAAAAGTGAAATAGCCGCTGAATTTTGCAGATTGCAAAAGCAATCTGCAAAATTGGTTAAGGAATAAATATAATCATGAAAAGAATAATTATTTTTGACACAACTTTAAGGGATGGCGAACAATCGCCTGGGGCGAGCCTGGACGTGCATTCTAAGATAGAAATAGCCAGGCAGCTTGTAAGGTTGGGCGTTGATGTTATCGAGGCTGGTTTTCCTATTGCTTCAAAAGGTGACTTCAATGCTGTCCACAAAGTAGCTGGCGTAATAAAAGGCGCTTCTATTTGTGCTCTTGCAAGATCTATAAAAGCAGATATTGAAGCTTGCGCAGAAGCTGTAAAATCTGCTAGAAGGCCAAGGATTCATATTTTTCTAGCCACCTCAAAGATTCACATGCAGTATAAGCTTAAGAAAGCTGAATCTGAGATATTGAAGCTTGCCTCTTGGGCTGTCGGGTACGGCCGTAATTTTTGCGACGATGTAGAGTTTTCCCCGGAAGACGCTTCGCGTTCAGACAGAGATTTTCTTTGCAAGGTTGTAGAGGCTGTTATAAAAGCCGGCGCAAAAACTGTAAATATACCTGATACCGTAGGCTATGCAATGCCGATCGAGTTTGGATCTCTTATTAAAGATATAAAAACAAGAGTCCCTAATATAAATAAAGCTATTATAAGTGTGCATTGCCACAATGACCTGGGTCTAGGCGTCAGCAATTCTCTTTCAGCAATCGAAAATGGGGCAGAGCAGATAGAATGCACTATTAATGGCATCGGAGAAAGAGCTGGCAATGCTTCATTGGAAGAATTAGTAATGGCTCTTGACACGCGCAAGGATATATTTAAGGCAGTAACCTCAATAAATAAAAAAGAAATTTACAAAACTAGCCGTCTTGTCAGCAAGCTCACCGGTATTGTTGTCCAGCCAAATAAGGCAATAGAGGGCCAGAACGCTTTTAGTCACGAATCAGGCATCCATCAAGATGGAATGCTGAAGAAAAGTTCTACTTATGAAATAATGAAACCCCAGGATGTTGGATTTGGCGGAACAAGGCTTGTCCTTGGAAAACATTCAGGCAGGCATGCTTTCAATGACAGACTGCGAAAACTTGGCTTTGAGCTGGATGACAAAGAATTATTAAAGGCGTTTGAGAGGTTTAAATCCCTTGCGGACAAGAAAAAAGAGATATTCGATGAAGATTTGTTAGCAATAGTTGACGATGGTATAGTGTCTATACCTGAAACTTACCGCCTTGAAGATTTGAATATAATCAGTGGGAATAAGGTTACTCCAAAAGCTATGATAGGTCTCAAGAAAGGTTCGAAGTTATTAAAGAAATCTTCTTCCGGGGACGGTCCTGTGGATGCGTGTTATAAAGCCATAGACGCTATAACAGGTTTGAAATTCAAACTCCTGGATTATTCCCTGAAATCTATTACTGGCGGCAAAGACGCGCTTGGCGAAGTTACAGTCAGAATTAAATCCAATAAGGATGAGGTATCTGGCAGGGGTACATCTACAGATATCATAGAGGCCAGCGCAAAGGCGTATATGAATGCGGTAAATAAACTGATTTTCAACCGCTCGCGTAAAGCAAGCCTTTAATCCGCTAAACTAAAATTGTAAAATAATGAATATATACGGTGTTATTGGCTGGCCTATAAAACATAGTTTATCGCCTGCAATGCATAATGCTGCGTTTAAGAAATTTGGCTTTAAGGCGGAATATAAATTATTTGAAGTGAGGCCTGAAGAACTGAAAAATTTTATTATTAATAGAAAGAATATTGCCGGCTTTAATATAACCGTGCCGCATAAAGAAAAATGTATAGAATTGCTGGATTCCATTGATCCTCTAGCTGGTTCAATAGGCGCTGTAAACACTGTTGTAATAAAAAATGATAAACTTATAGGGTATAATACAGATAGCCATGGTTTTATTACAGCGCTTGAAAAAGACCTGGAGTTTAAGGTAAAAGGGAAATCCATATTTCTGCTTGGTTCCGGAGGTGCAAGCAGGGCGGTAAGTTTTGCTCTTGCTGCTAACGGAGCAAAAAAGATTGTATTGACAGACCTATTTTTAGATAAAGTAAAATCGTTAGCTGAAAATATAAGAAAATTTTATCCCATATGCAATGTGAATATAATAGAGCCAAAAGAAATTTATATGAAGAATGATTTAAGCGGAGTGGACCTTTTAATTAATGCTACGCCCATAGGCCTTAAAAAAGATGACCCTCTTCTATTTGACAAGGAAGTTTTTAAAAAAGGCCTGTCAGTTTATGACCTAGTGTATAATCCTGAAAGGACAAAGCTTATGGAAGCGGCAAAAAATACCGGGCTTAAGTTTTCAGGAGGATTGGGCATGCTTTTGTACCAGGGCGCAAAGAGTTTCGAACTTTGGACAGGAGAAAAAGCTCCAATAGAAGTCATGAGAAACGCCCTAATCGTCGCTATTAAACCATAAACTTGACACTCTGACAATGTCGGTTTTGTAAAGTTTACGCTTACGAAGCGGGAAGACTATGGTATATTTATTGATTTTCGTTTTTGGTTTAATTATAGGCAGTTTTCTCAATGTGTGCATATACAGGACCCCGCGCAATGAATCTTTGATTTTTCCAGGTTCGCACTGTGTCTTGTGTAAAAAACCCATAGAGTGGTACAATAATATACCTTTATTAAGCGATGTCTTGCTTAGAGGCAGGTGCAGATCCTGCAAGGCAAACATTTCTCCGCGTTATTTTTTTGTGGAGCTTATAAGCGCTATATGTTTTCTTATTTTATTTGCTAATTTTCAATTCAGTTATATATTCTGGATTTGTTGGGATTATCCTGAGCGTAATTTTTCCTGGATTACAAGGCACTTTTACCTGGCAAAGAGGTTTTTTGAGTTCTATAATAGGAGCTGTAGCAGGCGGCGGCCTAATATATCTTACAGGAGTTTTAGGCCAGCTTGCATTTAAAAAAGAAAGCATGGGCGGAGGCGATGTAAAACTCATGGCAATGATTGGGGCGTTTTTAGGTTGGAAGATAGCAATACTTATTTTCTTTTTAGCGCCTTTTTTCGGAACGCCTATAGGAATTTACATAAAGCTTATAAAAAAAGAGGATATAATACCCTATGGCCCATATCTTTCCTTAGCTAGTTTTATCGCTATGGTCTGGGGCCATAAAATCCTAAGTTTACTAATACCCTGAAAAACTTGACACTCTGACAATGTCAGTTTTGTCAAGTTTTTAGGGTGGAGATTGAAATTAAAAGGTCTCTCGCTCCGATAAATCAGGGCTCGGGATCAAATTTTGCTTTGCAAAATTTGGGAGGTTAAAATGTTAAGATTTTTAACTGCTGGAGAGTCGCATGGGGAAGCTCTTGTAGGCATATTAGAAGGGATGCCAGCTGGCATAAGAATAGACGTGAGTGATATAAATAAAGAGCTTAAAAGAAGACAAGAAGGTTATGGCAGGGGCCAGAGGATGCAAATAGAGCATGACCGAGCTAAAATACTTTCAGGTCTGATAAAAGGCGTAACTATAGGAAGCCCTATAGCTATCCTAATTAAAAACAAAGATTTTAGCATAGATAAATTGCCAGCTGTAAAAAATCCAAGACCTGGCCATGCAGATATGGCGGGGATACTTAAATATGGATTTAATGACGCAAGATGCGTGCTTGAAAGGGCTTCTGCGAGAGAGACAGCTGCGAGAGTAGGCGTTGGTGCAATATGTAAGATTTTATTAGAAGAGTTTAATGTGAGTATTATAAGCCGGGTCCTGACGATAGGTGGGGCTAAGTCTGAAAAATCTATAAAAGATAAAATAGACGAAGCTGGAAAATCAAGAGATACTCTTGGCGGCGTATTTGAAATAGTAATTAAAGGAGTTCCTCCTGGCTTAGGAAGTTGCGTTCACTGGGACAGGCGTTTAGACGCTAGTATTGCAGAAGCTATTATGTCCATACCTGCTATTAAAGGAGTAGAGATAGGAAATGCTGTGGAATGCAGTTCAAAGCTTGGCTCAGAGGTTCATGACGAAATTTTTTATTCCGAAAGAAAAGGTATATACAGAAATACTAATAATGCCGGAGGTATAGAAGGTGGCATGTCAAATGGTGAAGATATTATAGCACGTGGCTATATGAAGCCTATAAGCACATTGATGGACGGATTAAAATCAATAGATATTGATACGAAGAAACCATCGAAAGCTTCTACAGAAAGGTCTGATGTGTGCGCTGTTTCTGCTGCAGGAGTGGTGGGAGAAGCAATGATGGCTTTTGTTATCTCTAAGGTATTTTTGGAAAAATTCGGCGGAGACAGCATATTAGAAATAAACAGAAACCATAAAGGTTATGTAGCTGGATTAAAAATATAAAGTAAGCGAAGAAGTCGCATAATCTGAATCAAAAGCGTGAATCCTGTCAGTGTGGCGCCAGCCAATTCCGAAATCCAAATTTTTATTGACCTTATAAGGTATCTCTATTAGGACTTCATTAAGCCCTGCAGAACCTTTTTCTAGATTGTAGGAATATTCGTTCCAGATCTTGAATAAAATTCTTTTAGATAAAGGGAATATGAAACCCAATTTTGTGGTAACTTCCATGGACATATTGCCAGGATTGAACGTCATATAATTAAGAATTTGTCCTGAAATGAATAGATTCGCCGCAGTAAATATATTTTAAAAATAGTTTTTCAGCTTCAACCCCTGATGTTACTTTTTCCCATTTAGAGGTTCCTAAATGCCACTGGCATTCTCCGAAAAGAGAAGTTTTTATATCATATCCGATAATATTTTTTGAAGCGGAAAAACGATGCAAACATATGGAATTATCCTTGTTTCTTATGTCCAGCAGAAAGCTGTTTTTGTCTTTAATATCAGCGCTGTAAGCGGGACTTAAGAAGATCAGTTGAATGGATAATAATAGTATGCCGGATAATAGTTTCATTTGAATGAGAAGTATAACATGTAATTCTGGCAAATACAAGGGGTCTGAAGCATTGCTAGGCGCGCCGAAGGGTTGACTATTATATGGTTATCTGTTATAGTTTATAAAAAAGAGGCTGATATGAAAAATATAATCCTAGTTGGGTTTATGGGAACAGGCAAAAGCGTTGTAGGAAAACTATTGGCAAAAAAGCTTAATAGAGATTTTCTAGAATCAGATGACATTATAGAGGCAAAAGAAAAAATGTCTATTAAGGATATATTTGAGAAAAAGCTCGAGCCGTATTTTAGATTAGTTGAAAAAGAGGTGATAAAAGAAGCTGCTAAACGCGAGAATGTTGTCATATCAGCAGGAGGCGGAGCAATTATAGATGAGGAAAATTTTAAAAATCTAAAAAATAACGGCATTATAATCTGCCTTAAGGCGTCTCCTGAAACTATTCTAAAAAGGACAAAAGATCTAAAGACTCGGCCGCTTCTCAATGTCTTGGATCCTAAGAAGCGAATAGAAGAACTTCTTGCAAAAAGGGAGCTTTTTTACAATAAAGCGGATTATAGCGTAGATACCGATAATTTAAGCATAAATGATGTCGTTTTAAAAATAATAACATTTGTTGTTAGTTAACAAAGCGCCTATTAAAGCTTCTTTCCTCAATATTAAATAATCAACTCGTTTGGACCTCCTTAAAAAACTTTATAAACTGACAATGTAAGTTTTGTAAAGTTATTTTAAGATTTTTGAAAGAAAATCGCTTCCAGATGTGTCTTATATGGTAGAAGGGGAACTGTTATGGGAGAATTAATAACCATTGGAGAGATAGAAAGCAGAATCTTCCAGATAAGAGGAAGAAGGGTAATGCTTGATGAAGATTTGGCTGTGCTTTATGGGGTTGAAACTAAACAATTGACACGTCAGGTTAGAAGAAATATAAAAAGGTTTCCTGAAGATTTTATGTTTCAGCTGACAAAATCAGAATTTTTGAGGTGCCA
>JAPLMC010000039.1 GCA_026387215.1 Candidatus Omnitrophota bacterium | reverse complement strand
AATGCAACCATGACTATATTTCCATCCCTGAAAAACATCTCTCGTATCGCTATGAGCATCCAGCTGCAAAACTGAAAAATTCTCGAATTTCTTTCTGCAGGATAACACAGGGCCAAGCGTTATGGAATGCTCTCCTCCTATAATTACAGGGAACTTGTCTGCATTCAGAATAAGGCTTGTTTTTTTCTCTACTTTTTTAATTATACTTTCGGGCTGGATCCTTAAGGATCTTATTTCCCTAGCTGTATGAATGCCTAATTCTGAAATTTCTTTTTCTGTCTCCTCGTCATACACCTCCATATACCTGGAAGCATCTATTATTGCCTTCGGGCCGCCTATTGTGCCTGGTTTATATGACGTAGTAAGGTCATATGCTACAGGCAATATTACTATCTTGGAATTTTCCCATGAGGAAAATTCCTCTTTCAGTCCGCAGAATTTTAAATCTTGTTTATTTTTTTTCAGAAGCATATGAAGTTACAAATATGTATTCCAGGATTTCTTTTCCTATATTTTTTACATTGTGAATAGTACCAGATGGTACATATAAAACTGTATCAGCTTCAAAATCTATTACTTTTTCATTATTTATAACCAACTGCCCATTACCTTTTAATATAACCAAGGCTTCTTCCAAATCATTGGTAGAATGTTCCCCTATTTCTTCTCCTTCTTTTAATGTGATATGCCCTGACTTCATCCCGCTAGTCCCTGAATCTTTATTAAAAAGTCTCTGGTATTTCGCGCCTGATTCTAATTTTACATTTTTTACTTTTAACAGATCAGCCATTTTTAAGACTTTCGAGGACATCTTTCTGCCAGATAAATTTTTTCCTTTTGCGAGATTTATAAAACTTCTCCTGAAACACATATGAATAGATAAGAGGTAGGCTCACGCTAGGTTCAACAAATGCCATTGCGTAACTCGCATCATTATTGATCTTGCCCCAGGATGTAGCTTCTTTTAAGGTGCTGCCACTTAGCCCACCCCAATGAGGAACATCTGTCGTAAGTTGGAATGCATATGAATGTCCACCAGTATCTTTGTTAAAGATATACCCCATCACAACAGCATCGTTTATATAGTTCTTAGGTACGCCTCCAGCTATATAAATAGCTCCTGTCTTTCCAGATTTCACTACAGTCTGGGTTATTTCATAATTATCCTGTATAGAATCAATATGCACACCTGGTTTTTTATTTTTTTTGCACCTATGATAGTGACTGGTAAGGCCTATGCCTATTGAACTGTCATTCAGAGCTGGTGCAAAAATAGGAACCCCACATTTATAGGCAGTCCTTACAATAGAGTCTTCATCGCTTAAACGGGAACCAAGTTCATCTATAAATTCCCTAGAAGAATAGTTTCCAGGTTTCATTGTATCTGCAACTCGCCCTACCCAATTATCAGTATCCCAGAATTTTTCATCATCCACATAAGTATCGTATATTCTATCTATGTATAATTTATCCAGAATTCTGTCATCTGCATCAGGATTGCCTATATAATGCTTAAAGCCTCTTGCCTGATATATATCCTGATAGATTATTGCGCCTGTGGAAACGACTACATCCACCATCTTTAATTTTATCATACTCCTTATAATATCCCTGAGGCCTGCGGCTATAAGAGGCCCTGCGAGGCCCAAATATACAGTAGTCTGCGCCTTGTCCTGAAGCATCTTTCTGAAAACATTTGCGCATTTATAGATATTCCGCGCCTGTATAGAACTATTTTTAAAACTAGCCACAAGATCCGATATCTTAGAATTATCATCTATCTTTACAGACTCCATAGAGAAAGATAGTATCTCTTTTTTAAGCAACTCATTTCTTTTGTTCAATTTTTGCCTTGAGAATTCTTCCATCATTTGCCTGCATTATACCATAAACTTGACAAACCGACAATGTCACTTTTGTAAAGTTTATACGCGGAGCAAATTCAGGCCTGTGGCGGGATCAATATCTTTTGCAGCTTTTACGCCCTTTAATTCAAAAACAACTGCTTCAATTACAAGAAAAACTTTAGAGTTCTTGCGAACACAGCCTGTAAAAACCTTTTTCTTCTTGCCTAAACTGCCATGAATATGTATCTGCGGACCATTTTTATTAGTAAAAATCGTGCCTATGCCAAACACCTCCCATCCATCTTTAAACTTCACCCAGTTAGGTTTAGGCGGTATAACTGTTTTCTTAGGCCCTGTTACCAAATCTCCTTCTCTTAAAGCCCCGAGAAAAATCATTGTAGCTGCTTTAATTTTTTCTTTTCTTGCAAATCTTTCTATTTCTTTAAGAAAAATATCTTTATCGCTGAACTTGATTAAAAATATCCTGCCTATTGTGCCTTTTGTATATTTCATTCTATACCAGATTTATCTATAATTACAAAATTGCAGATGCACTGGAAAATCTATGCTTTTTAAATGCGCTATAACTGTCTGAAGGTCATCCTTTTTAGCAGCTACAACCCTTATCTTGTCTTCCTCTATTCTAGCCTGAACTTTTAGCCTTAAATCTTTGATTATCTGAGCCAGTTCTTTGGCTTTCTCTTTCGGAATACCGTCTGTTATCTCTATAAGCTGCCGCAGATTCCCTTCAAAAGCTTTCTCAGGCTCATTATATTTAATAGATTTTAACGAAATGCCTCTTTTCGTCAACCTCATTCCAAGGGAATCTTTAATGCCTCGCAGTTTAAAATCATCTCCTGCGACCAATGTTATGTTTTTTTCTTCTCTATTATAATCAATGGAAAACTTCGCGCCCTTAAAGTCATACCTGTTGGCTAATTCTTTTTTAGCCTGGTTAACCGCATTGTCAATCTCCTGCAAATCCACCTTTGAAGTAATATCAAAAGAAAAATCAGCCGTATACCACCTCTTTCTTTATGATTCTATATAATCTATAAATTGCTTAAGGAGAGCTTGCTGCGAAGCGTTAAGATCAACAAAAATCACTCTTGTATCATAACTCACTATGCCATCTTCGGCTTCACCAACTTTAATTCTATTATTTTTTTTTTTTTATCTTTAGTAAATATATGCAGTTTAAAAATAAGCGGGGTACCTGAGGGCATATTTTCATAAGCGGTAAACAGCAGCCCTCCCATGCTAATATTCTTAATTTCAGAACCTATCTGCCATGAAGAAATTGGGTCGTCGGATCTTTTGTATTTTATAGATATGTTAGCTTTATATCTTGGGTATTTTCTTTTTTCCATCATAACATTGTTATTGTACCACTTTAATTCAAAAAAATAAATATCTTTTAATCACCTGCGAAAAATGGAGCCCACCCAGGTGGCGATATTTCTTGCGGTTTAGTTTTACAAATGCCACACAAAGCTATATAATAAAAATTATGAAGCAACTACTTAAAAAGATTTTAATTATATGTTTTTTATCTACGCCATTACAGGGCTATGCTGAAGAAATTTCAAAGGCCTTCATGCGCGAGCATGAAAAGGGCACCATTGTTTATATTGATAAAAAAGCTTCATCCCAGAGATCAAAATCAACTTTTTCTACCGAACGAACTACGGAGAATAACAAAATAATATATAAATACGCCGCCTGGGGAAAAGGCGATTATGACGAATATAAAAATGTATCATTCTACATTGAAGCTCAGGTAGAAGAAAAAAATGGGATCCTTTATCCTATTTATAGCTTTAACTTAATTAAAAATAAAAATGGAGACTTAATTGCGAAACATGAAAAAAAATTCGACTACACCAAGCAAAAAATATATTACACCATCTCTAATGGCAAAGAGGAAATTCTTGAAAATTTTGTATTTCCCATGAAAGGATTTACTGTAGACGGCCCTACAATGATACATTTTTTAAAAACTTTTGTAGCACATATCGGAGAAAGTTCGTATAAGACTTTTTATCTGATTTCAGAGAAGGGCCAGCTTTATAGGATCAATATCAAAGATATGGGCATAGAAACTCTTGAACTTCCAATGGGAAAAATTACTGCGATAAAGTTGCAGCTAATCCCGCAACTTGGTATATTAACTAGCGTTGCAAAATCTTTAATCCCGCCTACATTTGTCTGGTATTCCGAACAAGAGCCTTATGACTGGCTTCAATACGATGGCCTTGAAACAGGCGTAGGTTCAACCCATATCATAGCTTCTAAAACAACTTTACAAAAGTAATCTTTTGTCTTAATGTTAACTTTATAAATAACGCCACACACAAATTATAAAGTTATTTTAGAAATATTACTAAAGAGATGTTTGCAATGCCCTCTGAGATTTAGTATCAGTAATAAATACCAACAAACCAGTTGGCGGAATATCTATCCCTAAATCCTTCAAAGTTTGTTCTAACTGCGCTATAAAATCTGATATATCTTTATTGTTATCAAGAAAAACTATTTCAGGATCTATGACAATAGTATTCCCTATTATGGCTACTTTAGAGCTTCCTTCTAAAAAATTAAATTCGATATTAATATTTTTTTCCTTAAGCCCAGGCCCTGCAACTGCTAAAAATTTCAATAGAAACGCTTCTGCGCTGGATAAAAATAATTTAAAATCTTCGGGATTGTACGTATTAGCTACTGCATTGCTAATATTAACAAAAATACCTATATCAGTAGCTAAAGTGGCATTTTTTTGTTCATTATGCGCTTTTGCTTCTTGCGCGCCAGACACACTCTTACTAACCAGCAGCGGTAAAAATTGCATTTTTAAATCTGGCACTGGAGTTCCGTCTCCAGGGAAACGGCTTGTCCCTGCAGTATCATAGCCTGCCATGCTCCATGAGCCTGGTATTATTTCTGTTGCTGATAACTCCCAAGCCATTAATTTGCCTGTTTCAGTTTCTGTCACAAGCAATATTTTGCCATCAGACGTTTTGTAAACAAGCGCGCTCTTGTCAAATCTACCAGTAATAGGATCAGTAAATATAATCTGTTTGGTCCTCGGGTTAATTATTACAACTC
>JAPLMC010000009.1:18866-19794 GCA_026387215.1 Candidatus Omnitrophota bacterium | reverse complement strand
GTCAGCTTCATAGTAGGACAAACCAGCCTGTCCGTGGGCACGTAAAATTTTTTGCCGGGGTTGTCTTTTCTTAACCTGTAAAGCATCCCGGATTCAGTGGCTATAATAAATTCTTTTGATTTAGACGTCTTAACATATTTAAACATTCCGCCTGTGCTGCAAATATGATCGCTGACACTCAGGACATCAGGATTACATTCGGGATGCGCTACTACTTCAGCTTCAGAGTGTTCTTCCTTCGCTTTTAATATTTCTTCTTTTGAAACCCTTATATGCGTTGGGCAAAATCCTTCCCACAGGATTATTTTTTTATCAGGCACATTTTGCTGGACATATCTTCCCAGGTTTTTGTCTGGTATAAATATAACTTCTTTGTAATCCTTTAAAGACTGGACAATCTGTATGGCGTTTGAAGACGTGCAGCATATATCGCTCTCCGCCTTTATTGTAGCGGATGAATTCACATAACAAACAATAGCAGCGCCTGGGTATTCTTTCTTTTTCTCCTTCAATCGTTCAACAGTAACCATGTCTGCCATTGGACAGCCTGCTTCTTTTACAGGTAACAACACTATTTTATCCGGATTCAATATAGAAGCGCTCTCTGCCATAAAATCCACGCCGCAGAAAACAATAACCTTTGCATCAGCGTTAACCGCAGCCTGGCTAAGCGCCAGAGAATCTCCGCTTATATCAGCTATATCCTGAACTTCATCTCTCTGATAATTATGCACTATTATCACAGCATGCTTTTCTTTCTTAAGCTTCAGAATCTTCCTCTTAAGATTTTCTTTGTATTTCAGGTCGTCTTCTTTTTTATAGGGATGAGATATCATATTATTTTTTGCTCACAATTTTATTTTTCTCGTTTACAAAAATAACCTTTGGTTTAAACACCACCGTGTCCTTTGCTTCCATCATTGCATAA
>JAPLMC010000009.1:2587-18770 GCA_026387215.1 Candidatus Omnitrophota bacterium | reverse complement strand
CAAGGATTCTGTCGCCTATCACAGCCCAGCGCGCTGTTCCGCCGTTCATGCATATTGTGCCAGAACCTTTTTTGCCAGATATCACATAAGTTTCTATACGGCTTCCGTTATTAAGATTTACTATCTGCACGCGCTCATTTGGAATAATGTCAGCTGCGTCCAAAAGATCCTCGTCTATAGTAATGCTGCCCACATATTCCAGGTTAGCCTCCGTAACTACAGCTCCCTGTATTTTTGATTTATAAATAGTTCTTAACATCATAAATTAAAGCTCCTTTCATATCAAGACCCAGTCTTGAGCACAATATTATCTATTAATCTTGTTTCCCCGATCCAAACTGCCATTGCTACCAGTGCTTCATTGGAAATTTTTTTCACATCCTTCAGATCTTTTGTATCCACTACTTTTATATAATCTATCCTCGCCTCAGGTTGTTTATTTATAGCCTGCTTTATCCTATTGATTATTTTTCTAGAATCTAATTCCCCTTTATTAAATAACTCTTTTGCAATTTTTAAAGACGTATAAATAGATTGCGCCTGAATGCGGCCTTCCTTGCTTAAATAAATATTCCTTGAGCTCATAGCTAAACCGTCTTTTTCGCGTACAATAGGCATAACTTTTATCTTCACGCTCATATTAAGATCTTCTGCTATCTTTTTTATTACAATTGCCTGCTGAGCGTCTTTCTGGCCAAAATATGCGATATCAGGCATCGTAATATTGAAAAACTTGGTAACAACTGTCGCCACTCCTCGAAAATGACCTGGCCTGGATTCCCCGCATAACATATCCGTAACTCTCTCTACGTTTATATATGTAGCGTAACTCTCAGGATACATATCTTTAGGCTCTGGCGTAAAAACTATATCAACACCTTCTTTTTTGCAAATTTCTAAATCTTTTTTTAAGCCTCTTGGATATTTTTTAAAATCCTCTTTTGGGCCAAATTGGACTGGATTTACAAAAATACTTACAATGACGCAGTCTGTATCCTGACGCGCTTTCCTTATAAGACTTCTATGGCCATCGTGCAAAAATCCCATAGTAGGCACAAAGCCTATTGCTTTATTGCATTTTTTTATTTCAAAAACTTTTTTTGTCAAAGATCTTACGCTTTTATATACTTTCATATATTTCTTTTAAAGGCTTCATAACAAACTCGCGCTCATTCATCCTTGGATGTGGAATCTTTAAACCAGACTTGTTTATTTTTTTATCGCCATATAAAAGTATGTCTAAATCTATTGTACGCGGGGCGTTTTTAACTGACCTAATTCTACCTAATTGTTCTTCTATTTTCTGCAACTTTATTATAAGGTCACTCGGCTCAAGCCATGTTTCAATTTCGATTACGCCGTTGAGATATTTTCCTTGTTCTGGACCGCCAATTGGTTCTGTTTCATAAATATTAGATATTTTTTTTACTTCCACGCCTTCTGTTTCCTTTAATTTCTCAATTGCATTCCTTATATACTTTTCCCTGTCCCCTAAATTAGAGCCTATACCAATATAGCAGAGCATAAATCTTATTGGAATTTTATTCCGTGTTCAACTAAAGTATCTTGCGCAATCTTTCTACTGCTTCTTGTATTCTTGCTTTGGAAACAGTAAGTGCAAATCTTACATAACCTTCGCCGCTCGCTCCAAAACCTATGCCAGGGGTTATTACAATATCCGCTTTATCAAGAACTAGACCTGCGAATTCAATAGATGACTTATGTTTCTTTGGCAACTTCGCCCATACATAAAATGTAGCCTTTGGTTTCTTTATAACCCACCCTAGCTTATTCAATCCATCCACCAGAGCATCTCTTCTTTCCTGGTATACCTTATTCATCCTCTCAAGATGCTTATCCGCAATATCCAGTGCAGCAATACCTGCCATTTGAATTGCATTAAACACACCCGAATCTATATTTGATTTTACCTTGGCTATCCCAGCTATAATCTTTTCATTACCGCATACAAAACCGATGCGCCATCCTGTCATATTGCAAGTTTTTGAAAGAGAATGAAACTCTACGCCCTGGTCTTTTCCACCTTCCACTTTTAAAAAACTGGAAGGAGAGTAACCTTCAAACGCTATTTCAGAATACGCTGCATCACTGGCTACAATAAGGTTATATTTTTTTGCGAAAATAACTACATCTTCAAAAAAACCTTTTTCGCAAATCGCGGATGTGGGATTATTCGGATAGTTTATATAAATTATTTTTGCTTTTTCAAGGACTGCTTTATCTATTTTATTCAAATCCGGCAGAAAATTATTTTCTTCTATTAAAGGCATTAAATGTTGAACCCCTCCTGCCATAATAGTCCCGCTTTTATATGGGGGATAACATGGATCAGGAATTAATGAGATATCTCCGGGATTTATAAATGCAAATGGCATATGGCTTATGCCTTCTTTTGAACCAAGAAGAGGAAGAATTTCTTTTTCAGGATCAAGAGAAACTTGGAATCTTTCCTTATACCATCTTGCAATCCTCTCCCTGAAGATAGAGCTGCCCTGATTTCCCTGATCTAAAGGATAATGGTGGTTTTTAGAATCCCTGGCTGCTTTATATAGAGCCTCTACTACTTCTTTTGGAGTACTCTCGTCAGGATCGCCTATGCCAAGATCGATGATATCTCTGTCTTCAGCACGCGCTTTCCTTTTTGCCTTATCTATTTCAACAAATAAATAAGGGGGGAGTTTTTTTAATCTATCTGCAAATTCAAACCCCACAACATTTCTCCTTTTTTTACCTGATACTCGTAATCTACTATCTGAAACTTTTTGATTTTTATTTTTTTATTACATCTGCCATAGTATAAAACCCTGATTTTTTATCGGCTAAAAATTTTGCCGCGTCCAAAGCGCCTTTTGCAAACGCATCTCTTGAATGAGCCTTATGCGTAAGTTCTATCCTTTCGCCAATACCGGCAAATATAACAGTGTGGTCTCCTACTATATCGCCCAACCTCACAGAATGTATTGGAGGTATTTTACCTTTTACTTTAAAAACAGCTTCTCCTAATCTTTTAGCAGTCCCGCTAGGGGCATCTTTTTTCTGGTTATGGTGGAATTCTATTATCTCTGCCTCGTAATTTTCTCCTAATGCTCTAGCTACTTCTTCTGTAATCTTGAACATCAGATTTGCGCCTATGCTCATATTTGGGGAAAATACAATAGGTATTTTTTTAGAGGCTTCTTTTATTTTTTCTGCTTCATCTGCAGAAAATCCAGTTGTCCCTATTACCATTGATTTTTTATTTTTTTTTTCAATATCAAGATGTTCCATAGTAGAAGAAATACCGGTAAATTCTATCAAAACATCGCAAGAAGGCGCAATCTTATTAAAATCAGATTCTATCTTTTTGCCTATTTTACCAATCGCAAGATTTTCCCCTATATCATTGCCGATTACTTGACTGGAAGAAGCTTCTAGAGCGCCTGCTATTTCAAAATTTTTATCCTGACTGGCAAGAATTCCAATCCTAGCCCCCATTTTGCCAGATATCCCGCTTATAACAATCTTTATCATTTATCGTCTCCTTTTATAATCCCCATAAACTTGACAAAAGTGACATTGTAAGAATGTCAAGTTTATTAAAGCAACTCGTAGTCATTAAGAGCTTTTTTGAGTTTTTCTAAATTTACCTCAGACATTGGACACAAAGGCAGCCTTAAGTCAGGTTCTATCATGCCCATAAGACTCAAAGCTGTCTTAACAGGTATCGGATTTGTTTCTAAAAACACTGCCTTTATAAGAGGCAAAAGTTTATAATGTAATTTCCTTGCGCCTTCAATGTCGCCTTTTTTAAATTTAGCCACCATATCTGAAACGTCTTTTGGCACAATATTATTCACAACTGAAATAACGCCTGTCCCGCCTATTGAAAGAACAGGCAACGTCAAACCATCATCGCCTGAAATAAGGTCAAATTTATCCCCGCACAAATAACGTATCCTAGCCATCTGTTCTAAATTACCGCTAGATTCTTTAACCCCTACTATATTTTTTACTTTACTTATCCTTTCCATTGTCTCAGGCTCAATATTCACGCCTGTCCTTGAAGCAATATTATACACGATCATCGGAAGATCAGATCCTTCCGCAATTGTCTTAAAATGCCTGTAAAGTCCTTCCTGCGTAGGCTTATTATAATAAGGCGAAACCTGTAACGATGCATCTGCTCCTGAGCGTTTTGCGTGTTTTGTAAGCATCAGCGCTTCAGAAGTGCTGTTCGAGCCTGTTCCAGCGATAATAGGAATCCTTTTATTTGCCGCTTCTATTACAACCTCTATAACCCTGTCATGCTCTTCATAAGAAAGAGTTGCGGATTCGCCTGTTGTACCGCACGGCACGATACCGCTTGTCCCGTTTTTTATATGAAACTCTACGAGCTCCGCTAATTTCTTTTCGTCAACTTTTTCTTTTTTAAACGGCGTTACCAAAGCCACCATTGCGCCTTCAAACATATCGTCCTCCATTGGCACACTAAAGTGTGCCCTACAATATTGTCGCAAAGGCCTTCATAAATAGGCAGGTTAAAACCTGCCTATTCTCGGCCTTTGCCTTTATAATATAATATTACCTTTAAATACTTCCTTTGTTTCGCCTTCAAGGTAAACGTTTTTTATTTTATTATCTATCTTTTGAAACTCTACCTTTAAAATCCCGCCTAAAGTATGCACGTTTATCTTCAGATTCAAGCTATGGGCTTTATTAAACTGTGAGCTTAAAGCTGTCATTATTGCCGACGCCACAGCACCTGTGCCACATGCAAAGGTCTCGCCTTCCACTCCTCTTTCGTAAGTCCGCATTTTTATATTCTTGCTATTTACAATCTCTACAAAATCTACATTAGCGCCTTTTGGCTTAAACTCATCATGATGCCTTATTTCTGAACCTACTATACCTACATCTATCTTATCTAGCCCTTCCACAAACACCACTGCATGAGGCACGCCTGTATTTATAAAATTTGCTCTTATTTTTTTGCCACTTACATCTATTGAAAAGCCTGACCTTAAATCCTTAGGCTCTTCCATTTTAACTCTAACTCTGTCCTTGCCGGTTATATCTCCTTCATATATTCCAGCTTTTGTTTCTACCTTTACTCTTTTACTGGTGCACCCATGCATTCTTGAATATAATATCGCGCAGCGCAGCCCGTTCCCGCACATCTCTGCTTCGCTTCCGTCTGCATTAAATATCCTCATTCTAAAATCTGCCCTTTTCGACTTTTCCAAAACCAGCACTCCATCAGAACCTATTCCGGTTTTCCTGTTGCATATTTTTTTAGCGATTTTTTCAAAACCTTTAAACGCTTGGCTCTTGACCTTTAAAACATTATCAATTACCACAAAGTCATTCCCCGCGCCTACCATTTTCGTAAAATTCAACTGTTCCATTTATCCAAATCCCCATAAACTTTACAAAAGTGACATTGTCAGAATGTCAACATCTTTAGATTTCTGTACGTATTAGGTCTTCGTATGTTTCTCTGCGCCTTATGAGTTTTGCTTTAGAGCCTTCTACCATTACTTCGCTAGCTCTAGGCCTTGAATTATAATTGCTGGACATGCTAAAGCCATACGCTCCTGCGCCCATGACGCTTAATAAATCTCCGCTTTTAAGACCTATAAATTTTCTATTCTTGCCTAAAAAATCTCCACTTTCACATATAGGGCCAACCACATCAAAAACCCTGATGTCTTTTGAATCTGAATAAGAATGTGACCTTACAGGCAATATTTCATGATACGCCCCGTAAAGGCTAGGCCTTATAAGATCATTCATCCCAGCGTCCACTATCGCAAAGTTTTTGCTGGGGGTTTCTTTTATGTATTGAACTCTTGTTATAAGTGCTCCCGCGTTACCTACAATAAATCTGCCGGGCTCTAAGATAATATTAGCTTTTATATTTTTAAGAATAGGTAGCACTGAAGTTGCATATTCTTTGGCAGTCTGCGGCTTTTCTTTGGAATAAATTATCCCAAGACCGCCGCCTATATTAAGCCATCTTACGCCTACGTCATGGGTTTCCAGGTCTTTTATAAAATCCACTATCCTTTCTATAGCCCTTACAAAAGGCTCGTCTTCCATTATCTGTGAACCAATATGTATATGAACGCCTGATATGTTCAGATTTTTATACCTACTTCCCTCAAGAAATATTTTTTTTGCTGTTTTAAAATCAACACCGAATTTATTCTCGCCATGACCTGTTGTAATATACCTATGGGTTCGTGCTTTTATATCAGGGTTAACGCGGATCGCTACCTTCTGCCGAATACCAAGTCTTCCAGCTACTTTATTTATCAGCTCGAGCTCAGGAATCGATTCAACGTTAAAGAAAAATATATGGTGTCTTATAGCTGTTTCTATTTCTTTTTCTGTTTTCCCGACGATTTGAATTAGCCTTCATTGAAAAACATATCAATGGATCGACAGAGCTAAATGCCTCTTTTATTTTTTTGTAATGGCTTACAAGCGTATTACGGCTGTAAACATAAAGCGGCGTGCCATATTTCTTGACAAGTTCCTCTATATTTACCGATTCGCAATAAAGATTATTATGCTTGTAATTAAAATCATGCATTTTTTAATTGCTTCCTTACCTGTTTAGGGCTTGTGCCGCCAAAAGAATTTTTCAAATTTACTGATTTTTTAGCGTCCAAAAGTTCGTAAACATCCTTATTAAATTTTGAACTGAAAAATCTAAGGTCTCTTAATGGGACCTCGGATAATTTCAGTTTCCTATCTAAAGCGTACGCGACAATCTTGCCTACGATATTATGGCTATCTGTTAATGAAATACCTTTTTTTATAAGATATTCCATTATGTCTGTTGCGTATATAGATTCGTCCTGTAAAAGTTCACTCGCCCTGCCTTCATTAACCTTCAGGTTCTTAAACAACTCTGTTAAAATCTTCAGAGAACTTCCTGTAACGTCTATTGATTTAAATAAAGGTTCCTTATCCAGCTGCATATCCCTGTTATATGTAAGCGGCAGGCCTTTCATCACAGTCATAATCTCCACTAGGCTACCGTAAAGCGTTCCGCATTTACCTCTTACCAACTCTAAGACATCAGGATTTTTCTTCTGCGGCATCATGCTTGAGCCTGTAGAGAATTCATCTCCTATATCTACAAGGCCGTAGCCCTGAGAATTCCAGATAATAATATCTTCTGAAAGCCTGGAAAGATGCATCCCCCAAAATTGCTAGGCTGGAGATAATTTCTATAACAAAATCCCTATCGCTCACAGCATCCATGCTATTGGAAGAAACCTTTGAGAAGCCAAGCTCTTTGGCTACAAAATTTCTGTCTATCGCTAAGCTTGTGCCGCTTATCGCGCATGATCCGAGAGGTAAAACATCAACCCTTTTCTTGCAATCATTAAGCCTGTCTATATCTCTATCCAGCATCTGGCAATAAGCCAGCATTTGATGGCTCAGCAGTATTGGCTGGGCATTTTGAAGATGTGTAAAGCCCGGTACTATCACATCTATATTTTTTTTTGAAAATCCTTTTATTGAAGATTTGAGGCCATTTATCAGCCCAACTATAGAATTTATTTCTTCTTTACAATACATCCTGATATCAAGAGATACTTGATCATTCCTGCTTCTCGCGGTATGAAGCATCCCAGCTGATTTACCTATTTTTTTATCCAATGCATTCTGTATGAGAGTATGAATATCCTCCACAGAATAGTCAATCTTAAATAACCCTTTTTTAATTTGGCTTAAAATGAAATTCAAGCCGGAAATAATCTTGGCCGCATCTTTTTTAGGTATAATATTACACTTACCAAGCATTTTAGCATGCGCAATACTGCCAATGCAGTCATATTCAGCTAATTTTTTATCAAACTGGATTGACTTTGTAAATTCTTCCACTAAAGGATTTGTTTTTTTGCTAAATCTTCCGCCCCATAATTTATTTTTCATATACGCCTTTTCTGGCAGATCAATTGGCACACTAAAGTGTGCCCTACAGCTGCTATAAGCTGTTATTGTCTGCACTACAATTTTGTCGCAAAGGCCTTCATAAATAGGCAGATTAAAACCTGCCTATTTTCGGCCTTTGCCTTTATTTCTTATACGGCATGCCCCATACCTTTATAAATCCTTCTGCTATAGATCTGTCAAATTTATCGCCCTTGTCGTATGTTGCCATCTCTTTATTGTATAATGAATACGGCGATTTCCTGGAAACAACGCTCGCAACGCCTTTTAATAATTTTACTTTTACAGTACCTGCAACATGTTTTTGCGTTTCATTTATAAATGCATCCAATGCCTTTTTTAAAGGCGTAAACCATAACCCATAATAAATAATATCCGCGTATTTCAAAGCCATACTTTCTTTAAAATGTAGAAGTTCTCTGTCTAGCACAAGGCTTTCCAGGTCTTTGTGAGCATTATATAAAATCCACGCCCCTGGCGCTTCGTAGATCTCTCTTGATTTTATTCCGACAAGTCTATTCTCCACCAGATCAGTCCTTCCGACCCCATGTTTGCCGCCTATCTCATTTAATTTCAGCACCAGAGTAACCGGATCATGCTTTTTTCCGTTAAGCTTAACAGGCACTCCTTTTTCGAATTCAATCTCTACATACGTAGGTTTTGAAGGCGCTTTATCAGGGCCCACTGTCATTTGATAAGCGTCTTCGGGCGGCTCATTCCATGGGTCTTCCAATATACCGCATTCTATGCTCATGCCCCAGATATTTTTATCCAAGCTGTAAGGGCTTTTCTTTGTGGTATCTATCTGTATATTATTTTCTTTAGCGTATTCTATCTCTTCTTCTCTAGAATACATATGCCATTCCCTGAGAGGGGCTATTATCTTTAATTCAGGCGCAAGGGCCATAACTGTTACCTCAAACCTCACCTGATCATTTCCTTTTCCTGTGCAGCCATGCGCAACAGAATCCGCTTTTTCCTTCTTCGCAGCTTTCACAAGGCCTTTTGCGATAATAGGCCTAGAAAGCGCTGTTGCCAGAAGATACCTGGATTCATAAACTGCGCCTGATTTTAAAGACATAAAAGCAAAGTCATTCGCAAACTCTTTCTTAAGATCTTCAACGATAACTTTTGAAGCGCCTGCCAGCATGGCCCTTTTCTTTAATTTATCATAATCCCCGCCCTGACCCACATCAGCCATATAGGCAATTACGTCATAACCTTTGTCGGCAAGCCACGCCACTGCAACAGATGTATCCAATCCACCTGAATAAGCAAGAACAACTTTTTTATTCATGTTAAACCCCTTTTATTTTAAAAGTTTTACCAATATCGCTTTTTGCACGTGAAGCCTGTTCTCCGCCTGGTCCAAAACCGCAGATGCTGCGCTATCCATTACTTCATCTGTAATTTCCTGGCCCCTGTGCGCAGGCAGGCAATGTAAAACTATAGCGTCTTTATTTGCAAGTTTTACGAGTTCGGAATTTACCTGATATTTTTTGAACGCTTTTAATCTTTTCCTGTACTCCTTTTCCTGGCCCATACTGGTCCATACGTCTGTGTAAATTACGTCTGCACCTTTTACAGCGTCTGCCGGAGAACTAACTATTACCGCAGAACCAGCTACGTCTTTCAATACATCTTTGCCGGGCTCATAACCTTTAGGGCAAGCAGCGCGAATCTTTATGTCCATCTTATGACATATATATAAAAGCGAATTGAGCACATTATTTCCATCCCCTATAAAAGCCACTGTGATGTTATTTAAACCCTTCTTTTCTTTTATAGTAAATAAATCGCTCAGCGCCTGGCAAGGATGCTGATAATCAGTTAATCCGTTTATTACAGGTATTGAAGAATACTTCGCAAGCTCTACGACTGTCTTGTGCGAAAAAGTCCTCGCAATAATGCCATTCAAATATCTCGAAAGCACCTTTGCCACATCCTCTGGAGACTCTCTCTTTCCAAGGTCTATTTCGTATGAACCAAGATATATTGCGTGCCCTCCCAACTCTGTTATCCCCACCTCAAAAGAAACCCTGGTCCTGTTAGATGGCTTCTCAAATATAAGGCCCAGCGTCTTTCCTTTTAGAGGCTCTCCAAAATTTTGCCTCTTTTCTTTTAATTCGCATGCCAATTTAAGTATATCGTTTATCTCAGTTATACTTAAATCATTAATTGTCAATAAATCCTTTTTCATATTTACCACCTCAACCGCGTAGGTTGCCGAAAGCAACCTACGCGGTTAATTAAGGCTTTGGTTTACATAACTTTATCCAAAATTCCTATTGCATTATCTATCTGTTTCTTCGTTACTATCATCCCAGGCATTATCCTCAATACTTTATCATGCGTACAGTTTATCAAAAGGCCTTCTTTAAAGCATTTTTCCACAATCTCTTTGCCTGGGATAGTAAGCTCTACGCCTACCATAAGTCCTTTTCCTCTTATTTCTTTTATAATAGATTTTTTCTTTTTCTACTTATTAAGCTTCTCCAATAAATATTCGCCCATTCTGACCGTATTCGAAAGAAGCTTCTCTTTTTTAATAGCCTCAAAAACAGCCAACGCTGCGCTGCATGCAATAGGGCTTCCTCCGAATGTAGACGCATGCATGCCTGGCTTTAAAATATCTGCAAATTTTTTACTCGCAACCATTGCTCCTATAGGCAAGCCCCCGCCCAAGGCCTTAGCAAGAGTCATAATATCCGGCGTTATCCCATAATGTTCAAAACAAAACATTTTTCCGGTCCTGCCCACGCCTGTCTGAACCTCGTCAAAAATCAGGATCAAATCTTTTTTATCGCAAAGAACCCTGAGAGCTTTTATATAGCCTTCGCTTGCTACATTTATACCGCCTTCTCCCTGGATAGGTTCTAACATTATAGCTATTGTTTTATCTGTAATAGCATTCTCAACTGCTTTAATATCATTAAAAGTCACATATTTAAATCCTAACGGTAATGGCTCAAACCCTTTCTGGTATTTTGGCTGGCTAGTAGCTGTTATCGTAGCGAGCGTCCTCCCGTGAAAAGAATTTTCCATAGTGATAATCTCATACCTAGCGCCTGAGGCATTGCCATAAGACCTTGCTAATTTTATTGCGCCCTCATTTGCCTCTGCCCCGCTATTACAAAAAAAAACCTTTCCTTCAAAAGAATTCTCTATTATCTTCTGGGCGAGCTTACCTTGAAGCATATTATAATAATTGTTAGATACATGGATTATCTTTTTAAGGTAACTCCTTACAGCATTCACTACCTTGGGATGGCAATGACCCAACCCAGTAACCGCCCATCCTGGAAAAAAGTCCAAGTATTCATTCCCATCCAAGTCCCACACTTTAAGACCCTTGCCCCTTACAATAACTGTCGGAATCCTGCCGTAGGTTGACATTACATACTTATCATATTGCGCTATTACTTCTTTTGTGTTCATATATTCTTTCCTGTCTGGTATATTTTGGCACACTAAAGTGTGCCCTACAATTTTGTCGCAAAGGCCTTCATAAGCAGGCAGGTTAAAACCTGCCTATTCTCGGCCTTTGCCTATAACTATCTCCGTTCCTATTCCTTTATCCGTAAATATCTCAAGAAGCAAGCTATGAGATATTCTTCCGTCTATAATATGCGTTTTTGAAACCCCTGCTCTCAAGGCGTTCATGCATGCTTTCACTTTCGGGATCATGCCGCTCTGAATAATTTTCCGCTTTATAAGAATATCCGCATCTTTCATTGCAAGAGTTGAAATAAGAGTGCTTTCATCTCCCTTATGCCTCATTATACCCTTCACATCGGTAAGCAATACTAACTTCACTGCCTTTACAGCCATAGCTATCTCTGAAGCCACATCATCAGCATTAATATTGTAAAGTTCTCCATCTCCTCCAGCACTTACGGGAGAAATAACAGGTATTGCCCTAGGCCTTACAGCATTCCTTATAACATCAGAATTTACTTTATCTATATCTCCCACAAACCCAAGTCTCTCTGACTCTTCGTGCGGTTTCGCTACTATCACATTTTTCTTTGAGGTATTCATGCTTACAGCCCTGCCACCCAGAGCTTTTATATCAGCCACTATGTTCTCATTCACCCTAGACAGAACACTATTAACTATCTTAACATCTTCTTTTGTAGTTACTCTCAAGCCCTCGCTGAATTCTATTTTTTTTCCAAGCCTTCTGAATTCTTCGTTTATAAACGGCCCTCCGCCGTGGATAAGCACAGGCCTTATCCCGACATAGCTCATAAAAACGATATCCTGCAATACACCTTTTTTAATATCAGGATTTACAAGAGCACTTCCTCCGTATTTAATAACAAATATCTTGCCGCTGTAAGATTTTATATACGGCAAAGCCTCTATTAACACATCAGCTTTTTTAATTGCTTTTTCCATAATAAAGAACCTCCTCTGAATTTGGTAGGGACAGCACAATGTGCTGTCCCTACCAAATTGGCTAAGGAATCCATGTTTTATTTATGTTTCGTATTCCGCGTTTATTTTCACGTATTCTTCTGTAAAATCGCACGTCCAGACCCTGTCTGAATATTTACCAGACTTAAGATCTACTGTAATCTTTATCTCTTTTTTCTTGAATATACCTAAAAGCAAATCTCTAGAAACATTCACACCTGCGCCATTCTTCATTACTAAAATACTTCCAAAATAAATATCCATACAAACTGGATTTATATTAGCACCGCTAGAGCCAGCACTAGCAGCAATACGGCCCCAATTAGGATCCCCGCCAGCTATCATTGTCTTTACAAGGCTTGAATTTGCAATATGGGTTGCAACACAGCCTGCAATATTTTCTGTTTTTGCGCCTTTTACAATAATCTCTATAAATCTTGTAGCTCCTTCTCCGTCCAGAATTATCTTCCTCGAAAGCTCTTTTGTTACAAATTTAATGGCGTTAAGAAAAATGGCATAATCTTTTGTATTATTTTTTATAACGCTATTTCCAGCATAGCCATTAGCTAATATAACAGCAGAATCATTTGTGCTCATGTCTCCGTCAACAGTTATCTTATTAAAAGAATCATAAATAGACTCTTTAAACGCCTGATTCAAGGCTTTTCTTTCTATTGTTGCATCTGTTGTAAAAAACGCTAGCATGGTAGCCATATTTGGGCATATCATGCCTGCGCCTTTAACAGCACCTGCAATCCTTACCTCCCTGCCTTTTATATTTATCTTAACAGCAATCTCTTTATGCATAGTGTCTGTAGTCATTATAGCCTTTGCAAACTTAGTGCCATTTGATATAGACAGGTCATTAACAAGAGAACTTAAACAGCTTTTAATCTTTTCCACAGGCAAAGACCTTCCTATAATACCTGTAGAAGCCATAAGCATCAGGTTTTTTTTAATATCTAACCTTGCGCTTACTTCTTCTGTTATCTCCATGGCGTCTTTTATTTCTTTTTTACCAACACAGCAATTAGCATTGCCGCTATTTACAATAACCCCCTGACTAAAGCCTTTGGCTATTCGCTGCATGCACAGAACGACAGAGCCTGATTTTACTTTGTTGGTTGTAAATGTACCTATAGCTACGCATGGCGCTGTAGAAAATAATAAAGCCAAGTCAGTTTTGCCACTCTTTTTTATCCCACAGCTTGTCGACCCTGCTAAAAAACCTTTTGGCGCTGTTACTCCACCTTTAATTATCTTCATATTGTAACCACTTCAATCTCGTCCCGATTGCATATCGGGACAAAGTTTATTTTCTATAACCCAAGTTTTTCCTCAAACCCGTACATTATATTCATGTTCTGCACTGCTTGGCCGCTAGCGCCTTTTACCAGGTTATCAATAGCTGTCATAACTACGACTAATGACCTTTCAGGAAAAGCTTTTATGCCTATGTCGCAAAAATTCGATCTTGCAACGTTTTTCGTGTCAGGTAAAACCCCTTCCTCTAACACCCTTACAAAATATTCGCCTTTATAAAAATCATTGTACATCTTAAGCGCTTCTTTTGTATTTATCTTTTTAGCAACCTTCAGATAAATAGTGCTCAATATCCCTCTTTCCATCGGAACAAGATGCGGGGTAAAATTCACCTCTACCCTTGCGCCGCTCAAACTGCTTAACTCCTGATCTATCTCAGGCATATGCCTGTGAAAATTTACCTTATACGGCCTGAAACTATTGACAGCTATCTCGGTAAACATAAGTGCCTGTGTAGGAGTCCTGCCTGCCCCGCTTACGCCTGATTTAGAATCGCAGATAATATAATCAGTATCGGCTATTTTATTTTTTAATAAAGGCGCACAGCCTAAAATAATGCTAGTAGGATAACACCCTGGGTTCGCTATTAAACCCGCATCCTTGATATCTTTCCTATATAATTCAGGTAGCCCATATAATACAACCTGATTCTTTATTCTGAAATCAGCGCTTAGATCTATTACCTTCTTGCCCTGCTTTAAAAGACAGGGCGTAAAATCCATTGAAACCTTGTGAGGCAACGCTAAGAACACAGCGTCTGTAATTTTACCAACTTCCTCTGCGCTCATATCATAAGAATCTAAATCAAGCATGCCATTCGCCCATGGATACATTTTTGAGACATGCGTTTTTTCTATCTTTGCCGCCAGGGCTGTAATCTTAACCTCAGGATGAGCAAGCAAAATTTTTATCAGTTCTTCTCCTGCAAAACCGCTTGAGCCCATTATACCAATTTTTAACATACTACCCTCCATAGTATAGAATATTAAGATTATAAACAAAAACGCCTATCCTGTCAATTTATTTCTCGTCGGAAAATAACAGTATAGGCGTCTATAAATTTATCGTAATTGTATAGGAACGGTTGCAACCGTCCTCTACAAAATTATCTCTTAGTCCACTGAAATCTCTTGCGAGCTCCTTTCTGGCCATATTTCTTTCTCTCTCTCTTCCTAGGGTCTCTTGTAAGAAAACCTTTTTTCCTCAATAAAACTCTTAACTCTTCGCTAGTAAGCGCTAGGGCCCTCGAAATCCCATGCCTCAATGCGCCTGCCTGGCCGGATTTGCCTCCGCCTACTACAGTTGCGATTATATTAAATTTATTTCCAACATTTGCAGCTTGTATAGGCTGCATAACAATCATCTTAAGAGTAGGCCTTTCAAAATATTCTTCCAGAGATTTCTTATTGATCTCTATCTCACCACTTCCCGTTAATAACCGAACGCGGGCAATTGCCCGTTTTCGCCTTCCTGTGGCCCTAATTGTATTCTGCGCCGTCATTTAATTAATCCTTTATGTTATTTTCTCAGTGTTCGGAGCAACATGCGGATGTTCAGGTCCTGCGTAAATTTTTAACCTTGTAATCATTCTGGAACCTAATTTATTTTTTGGGAGCATTCCCTTAACAGCATGCCTTATAACTTCCGTAGGCCGAGTCTTTAAAACCCTCTCCAGAGTCTTTATCTTGAATCCTCCAGGGTAACCTGAAAAACTCGTATAGGTCTTTGCCTGAAGCTTAGCGCCTGTCACTGTTATCTTAGCTGCATTTACAACAATTACAAAATCTCCGTTATCTACATTAGAGGTATAGTCTACTTTGCGTTTTCCACTCAAAAGCATTGCTGCTTTTACCGCAAGCCTGCCAAGAATCTGGTTCTCGGCATCTATAATGTAATGTTTTCTGTCTATTTCTTTTTTTGTTATAAGACTAGTCTTCATATTTACCTCGATTATGAGAAGTTTAAATTTTACCATAAAATTCTTTTTTGTCAAGTAAAATTTGCCTGCTGGCGGTTAAATCTTGTTTGATGCCGTAAAGACTTTTGCGACGCAAGATTTTCTTCTATATTTTTTTATTTATCAGTTTGCCAAGTTAACATATGTTTCTTATAAAGGTCATAAAGAAACTCTTGTATAATTTAAAGCAAGTGTTCCTAATGCTGCTGATGTTTGCTCAATTCGTTCTGATGTATATGTCAAAGCAGGGGAAGATTTAATAGAAGTAGCTAATGAGCCTTTCTTAGAACGGTTTAGTTTTAAGTATGCAGTAATATCGCCTCTAGAAAGCATACCTGTGCCTTTAGATTTATGTTCTACAATTTTAGCAATAGCTTCTGCAATATCCTCAGGATGATCTTTTTCTATCCTGATATAATGCTGGCCATCGTTGTTAAAGGCTTGCACTTGTTCTGCGCCATTACCGAAGCCAACAGCAATAATATCTACTTTCTCTTGTCCATACCTGTTTAATAA
>JAPLMC010000009.1:0-2527 GCA_026387215.1 Candidatus Omnitrophota bacterium | reverse complement strand
TTGCTCCATTCTTTCTGAGAATGCATAAGAGCCATCTTTCGATATAATATCGTTATCTTGGCCATCTGTGTATAGGATGAGATATTTCCTCTTACATGCCCTAACTTCTCTAACATTTACAAATCCTTTAATGCCCTTTGTCTTATCATGCTCATTTCCTTCTAAGGCTCCCATTAGAGCATTATATAGACTAGTGCCACCATGGCCAATGTTATTAGCCATGCCTACAATTTTCCTGTCTAACCTAATTTCAGTCAATCTATCGCCAAAAGATATACTATGATGATGATTATCGTCAAAATAGCTGATTTCATATAAAACATGTTTGGGCGCTGTCTCTCTTAGTCTCCAGAGATTCTGACTGCTAGTAGCAACAGCAAAAGCAAGAAGTTCCTTATGTTCTGCCATACTACCACTGAAGTCAAATAATATAGATATGGCAGTGCTCTCTATCTTAGGTATTTCTATTCTTTTTACAAACTGCTTGGACTTCTTTAGCATAAAGGCAATGGGGTCTATACGCAGGCCACGTTGCATCTTCTTATCTATATAGCTTTTCCTTGTTTCTAAAGCTCTCAGCATCCGCTTATAGACGAATTCAGTATGGCCTTTACCTTTGGCCAAATAACCAGAAAGTGCGTCATTCTTTAATCTATCCTGCTCTATCTCTTTCTCAGAAGACTCCATTTGACCATCTATTCTAGCATTTGACTTTGAGCGCTGATTAGCATCTGGCATTGACGGCTTCCTGTCTCTTATTAATCTACCTTGCTCAGGATGTTTGTCTGGCTGAGACACACTTACCTCCATATCTCGGCTACCTATCACCTCCACCTCTGGATGCTCTTCTATTTCATCTGTTATATCTCTAATCTCTACCCCTCCAGCAGAGGTTATAATAGCCTTAATCTTACCTGGCTTTGCGGTTGAAAGATATTTTTCAGGTTCTCTGTATAGGCATTTCGCTATCTGCCTAACTTGTTCATCACTTAATTTTTTTATCTCTCTAAAAATGGCGTTCATATTAGCTATAACCGTAGGCTCGCTAAACTCAATCCGCCCTAATCTTAGATTATGCTTCTCATTAAGATAAATAGCGAAACCATTCAGTATAGCAGCTGCAGCTTGAGAGTAATAATCATTCTCCGCCACCTTTGCGACATTAAGAAAAACTATTTCTATCCTCTCTATTAGATCGTATTTTACGTATTCTTTGGAACGATCGGCAAAAATTACAGGAAAAAGCATAGAATAGACTTCATAGTTTCCTGCAGGACTCTTTCTTCTAGTCATCTTTTGCTGGAATAGATGGCCTAATTCATGTAAGGCAACTAACTTTATCTTTTCTTCATCCGTAAAATCAGTGTTAGAGAAAGCTTTAAGAGTCGCCTTTTTTAAGACAACAGTGAAGCTACCCTCAAAGTAACCTAATGTGCTAGATTCACTATCATCTTCATCAACTACTAATATTTGCGGGTTGCCATTTTTCTTTATCCATGCTGTAAGATTACCATTTTCGTCCGGAATATCTTTAATTAACTCTGCCAAACCTTCTGTAGGCATATTAATCATCTCCAATATCTTACCTCCCCACTTAATCTGGATATATAATTTATTATTAAGTATGATGTTTTTTATACTGCAGAAATATCCGTTATCCACAAAGGCCAATCTCAACTTAAATGACAAGTCAAATAGCTCTGACTCACTAATTAAGTCTCTCTGGTAAATTCTTACTATCTGTTCAATGCAGGTTAATAATTTCATGTCTTGGGTTTTATCTAAACTTCTTACCGCATCCAAAAACTCTTCTACATTAATGCCTTCTGTGTCGTAATGGGTAAGGGCATATAAAAACGGCTGTAGAATATTTTCAATAAAATACTTATAGCGTGACCTTTCATCCTGCTGTGGTATTTGGCTAATATTAGTGATTGCACTATTTATTTTATCTATATCATAATCAAGAATCATCTTTTCATGCTTTTTATTGACTATTTTGCCTGCTAAATTTGGTTGTGCACCCGAAAGTTCCTGGACAGCCTTAGCCGCCTCTTCAGCTCCTTCTTCAGGAAGAATACCATAGAAAGTTTGGATAATCTTTGGCCGGTCTGTATTTTTTGGAAGACCCATCCACGCTATAATCATTCTATTGAGAATGCGTTCATCTATTGCCTGTCTAGCAGCATAACGCTCAGGATTATAGGTAAAAACTATTAGTACATCATCAGCGAGCTCAAAAGGCAGCTCTCCTGGGAATATCGGTTGAATCCACTTTTCTCCTCTTAAAACCGACTCTAGAATCCAGAGCATCCAAGGGGCGCAATTTGCCTCATCAACTTCAATGACTACGTTGCCCCCTCCTAAATTTTTATTTAAATATCTGTATAGCTCTTTTACGGATTTTCTGAACTCTCCAGTTAAGTCCTGTTCCACATCTATAGCAACATCTGTATAGCGGCTATGAGCATGAGACTGATACTTATAGAAGCGTTTCCCAGTTATTTGTGAGTAATGCTCAGCTACG
>JAPLMC010000040.1:2157-12495 GCA_026387215.1 Candidatus Omnitrophota bacterium | reverse complement strand
TATAGGCGAAGGCCCTGTTGAAAAAGATATAAAGGCCAAGATCGATAATGAGGGCGTAGAAAACGTGGTCTTATTGGGATATAAGACAAAACAAGAGCTTGGAAGAGAGATAGCGAATTCCATGTTTGTTGTGCTGCCTTCGGAATGGTATGAGAATAACCCTCGGTCTGTGATAGAAGGGTTTGCCTATGGAAAGCCTGTTGTGGGCTCAAGGATAGGCGGAATCGTAGAGATGGTTAAAGACGATGTTACAGGTTTAACTTTTGAGCCTGGAAACTCTGAAGACCTTCACATGAAGATAGAATATCTTGCGAGTAATCCGAGCAAGATTATAGAAATGGGAAAGAGCGCGAGGTTAGTGGCAGAAAAAGAGTTCAGCGGCCAGAGGCATTACGATGGATTAATGGAAATATATAACCAGGCCATAAATAGCTTGGCTGCTCGGAAAGCTTAACATGCGTATGAGATTATTTACAGGAACAATACTATTAATATTATTATCCTTATTGCTGCCTGCTTGTAAGCATACAGAGCAGGATAGCCTTATAACAGTTTATTTTAACAAGGATAAAGGCCATGTAAACAAGAAGGTTTATGGAAATAATATTATAGCATATGACCCTATGACTTATGAGAATTGGGCAAAGGAATATTATGGGTTCTCGGATTATGGCGCGGGTATATGGGATCCTTTACAGAATAAATCCGTGAAAAGAGTAGTGGAGTTGGCGAAGGATGCTGGCATTACTGTACTAAGATTCCCCGGGGGGTGCGGTTCTCATCACTATGTTTGGAAAGAAACAATCGGAAACAAAAGGCAGCATTTTCTATACGGGATAGATGAGTTCCTGCGAACCTGCGAAGAGATAGGCGCTGAACCGATCATTACCGTAAGTTATTTTACTGGCACTGCGCATGATGAGGCAGATCTGGTTGAATATCTTAATGCACAGGATGACGGAAAAAATTCTAACGGCGGGATAGATTGGGCGAAGAAAAGGGCGGAAAACGGACATCAGTTGCCTTATAATGTCAAATATTTTGAAATAGGCAATGAGGTGTATCATGGGGACCACAAGAGCATAAGAAAAATTTCCGGAAAAGATTATGGTTTGAGATACCTGTCTTATTATGATGCCATGAAAGCAGTTGATCCTTCGATTAAAATAGGAGCTGTTCTATACGATAAGGATTGGGACAGGGCAGTTTCCGAGATAATAAAAGATAAGCTAGATTTTGGGATCATTCATGTGTATCCGACACCTAAAAGTGGGAAAAAAATAGAGCAGATGGACCCTGAGGAGATTTTTAAAATATCTCTGGCAATACCTGTTTTTAGGCACGAGGCAGTTGTTCAGGATACGTTAAGCCTACTGAAAAGGAATTCTGGGAAGGACATTCCACTGGCTGTGACTGAATATAATAGCGGATTTGTACAGGAGGAACCTGTTCCGTACAGACATTGCCTGGGCACAGCACTTATAAATGCGGAATTATTGAGGATTTTTATGAAACCGGAATACAAAATACTGATGGCTAATCATTGGAATTTTAATAATGGCTATACAGGTATGATAAAATCAGAAAAAGATTTTATTGGACATGGCAACAATCACCCTGTAAATTATATCAAAAGGCCTAATTATTACGTATTTGAAATGTATAACAAGCATTTCGGCTCTGAACTCATAGAAGTGGATGTCAAAAGCAGTTCCTATAATATAGAGGAATTTTCCGCTCCATATCTGTCTGTAAACGCAAGTTCTAGCGAAGATAAAAAAAAAATATTTCTGATGGTGATAAATAAAAATTTGAATAATATAGTAAAAACGGTTATTGATTTAAGAGATTTTGACCCTTCAATGAACGGCAAGGCCTGGGTGTTGACGGGCCAGGGTATTGCAGCTACGAATGAAACCAATCCTGACAGCGTAAAGGTAGTTGATAAAGAATTTAAGATAAATAGCAGCGTTTTTGAATTTTCTTTTAAACCATGTTCGCTTACAGCTATAGAAATTAACAGAAGGAAGTAATATTATGAAAAACACTATTCAAGCGAGTTTGATTGTAACTTTCAGATGCAATGCCAAATGCCAGATGTGCGATATTTGGAAATATCCTACAAAGGCATTGGAAGAATTAGACCCAAAATATTATGAAAAACTTCCTGACGGGTTGAGGATCAATATTACAGGCGGGGAGCCTATGCTAAGAACGGATATAGAAGATATCTTTAAGGTACTCTATCCCAAAGCAAAACTTATAGAATTAAGCACAAACGGATTTTTTACAGATAAGATCGTGTCGATTGCGACTAAATATCCAAATACGCTGATTCGCGTCAGCGTAGAAGGCCTGCCAGCTATTAATGATAAAATAAGAGGCATTGAAAATGGATTTGACCACGCCTTTAGGACTATTTTGGAGCTGAAAAAGACCAAATGTAAAAATATAGGTTTCTCTGTAGTAATTTCCGATAAGAATGCGGATGATTTAATAAATCTTTATAAGTTATCTTCTTATCTAGGCGTAGAGTTAGCGAACGCTTTTATGCATAATTCCTGGTATTTTCATAAAGCTGACAATGTTGTTGAAAATACGGATAAGGCCGCTAAAATTGAAGCTGAATTTATCAGGTTACTGCTCCAGTCGCGCAGATCTGGTATAAGAAACAAGCTGAAGGACTACGGCAGGGCATATTTTAACAGAGGTATTCTTAAAAATTTTTCTAAAACCACTTGCATGTCTCGGATACAATGTGGTGGCGGGAAAGATTTCTTTTTTGTTGACCCATTCGGAAATATAAGTCCTTGCAATGGTTCTATGGAGCAATGGATTATGGGAAACTTGAAAGAGAGCTCCTTTGAAGATATAATGAATTCACAAGTGGCCAAAGAAGCTATTAAAAAGGTTGAATCGTGCGATAAAAATTGCTGCTTTGTCGTTACAGACCGCCACGATATGGTCCGCAGGCCATGGAAGCCGCTGTATTGGGTAGTAAAAAACAAGGTCAAACTGGCTTTAAACATCCCAACGGATTTCAGTTAAAATGAGAATAGTTATTTTAGGCACTCGTGGTTTTCCAGATGTTCAGGGCGGAGTTGAGAAGCATTGCGAGATATTGGCTGCCGGGCTTGTAAAATTGGGATGTGAGGTTATTGTTTTTACAAGAAAACCGTACGTGGATGCTGGCATTAAAGAATATAAAGGTGTAAAGTTAGTCAGCCTTCCTGCTTTCCGGAGCAAATTATTTGAAGCATTTTTGCATACGTTTATAGGTGTTTTTGCAGCGCTTAAATACAAGCCGGATATCCTGCATATTCAAGGTATAGGACCTGCATTTTTTTCTCCTCTCGCAAAAATCTTGAGAATGAAAGTAGTAGTAACCTCTCATGGCCAGAATTATAAACACCTGAAATGGGGATTTGTACCAAGGATTGTTTTGAGATTGGCGGAATTTTTTGGTGTAATTTTTGCAGATGGGTTGATAGCTATTTCTAAAACAATAGCAGGGGAGATAAAAATAAAGTTTGGGAAAGACGCTGTAGTTATCCCTAACGGCGTGGTGTCAGCCTATATTCCAGAAGACGATTGTTTTATCGGAAAATATAGCTTAATTAGAGGAAAGTATATTTTATCTGTCGGCCGCTTTGTGCCGGAAAAAGGATTACATGATTTAATGGAAGCTTTTAAGAGTGTTAGCGGTTGGAAATTGGCAATAGTAGGAGATGCGGACCATCCGGATAGGTACAGTCTGAGTTTAAAAAATAAGGCTGCGAAAAATAATAATATAATCTTGACTGGTTTTTTAACTGGCCAGGCATTAGGACAGCTCTATAAAAATGCTGGGCTTTTTGTGTTAGCGTCATATTACGAAGGAATGCCTATAGCCTTGCTTGAGGCGATGAGCTATGGTTTATCCTGCATAGCAAGCGATATCCCTCCGAATAGAGATATTGGGTTAAGCGGAGACAGGTTTTTTAAAGCAGGGGATATCCTGAGTCTGGCTAATAAAATAAGAGAATTTATGAGCAAGCCATTGACGGACCAGGAGAAAAAAATTCAGATACAAATGGTGGAAGAGCGTTATAGCTGGGATTCCGCGGCTGATAGGACGTTAGAGTTATACAAGCAGGTTAAAAAATAGGGATGACGACATATATGGTTAATAAAGTAAGCAGTTTTTTCAAAAATATTTTTTTGGTGACAATCCCATCATTTATTGTGCTTGTTTTATTTTTTGAGTTTATAGTATTTAGGGCAATATTACCAGCTTCTGACATGCCTTACAGATCTGTCATTACTTCTTCTGATGACGTTGTCAGGTTTGCGTATATCCGCGGTATGTATGATAAAGGCGTGTATCGTAAAGGGGAAATCAAGGCGCGTTATAATATTAACAAAGAAGGCTGGAATTCCAATAAGGAATATGTCGAGAGGAAATCAAGCAAGATAAGGATAGCGGTGATAGGTGATTCTTATGTGGAGGGTTTAACTGTGGATGCGGACAAATCTCTATAGGGTGGAGGTCTACAGATTTGGTTTTAGCGGAGCTCCTTTAAGTCAGTATCTTCAGATGATGCGGTATGTTAAAAAGAAATACAGCCCGGATATAGTCATTACAGTGATTGTCCACAATGATTTTATTGAATCAATAGAGGGCTTCGGAGAGGGGCTTGGGGATTTCCTGAAATTCGCTAAGCAAAATGAGTTATGGAAAGAAATAAAGCCAAGGCCGGATGCATATGTGCCTAATCCTGTGAAAAGGGCCTTCAAACATAGCAGTTTTTTCAGGTATCTCTACTATAATTTAAATATAAGAGAAGTTGCTTATTTTTTAAACGGTAAATCTAAAGGTAAGGATTTCAGGATGAATATAGATATAGATGAGATAATGGCAAGTTTAGACGACATAAAAGAGCTTTGTTTCAGCATATTTTCCAAATACAAAGAAACATCAGGTGAGGATACCAGGCTTCTCTTGGTTATGGACGGGGACAGGGATACGATTTATAAAGGGCTTGATCCGGAAAAACAGAAATTATATGCGCTAAATACGCTTGCCCGCGATACAGCGGAAAAATTATCTATATCATTTATTGACCTTAATGATGTTTTCGCCGCAGATTATAAAGAGAACAGGAAACGTTTTGATTTTAAACGTGATAAGCATTGGAATGAAAGAGGGCATTTTCTTGTGGGACATACTATCGCGAAATTTTTATTAGATCACAGGTGGTGTTCTCCCTTGAACTGAAATATCGCATGTGATACAATCTATTCATACTCATAAACAGGAGGATAGGTTTGAGTTTTTATAACATTTTTCCTAAGAATGCTCTTAGGGCTATTTTCTATATATAGCCTCAGACATGCATACAAAGGGCTGAGTCAGATTTTTTTAAAGAAACTCCAAAGCTTAGAATAATATACCAGATAGCAATCTCGATGGGTGTCCAATAATAAGAAATCTATATTTGGTTATTTGTTATTTTGAAAATAATAGTTGAGGATATTTATTATGGTTAAGGAAAAATTAAAAGTCTTACTGGTAGAAGATAATCCTACAGATGCGCTTATTGTAAAAAAGAGGATTCAAAGGGATAATGCGTTTGAATATGACATCGCGCATGTGGTCTCAGGAGAAGACGCCCTTGTTATTTTAGAAAAAAACTTTTTTAATATCGTGCTTTTAGATTACAACCTTCCAAAGAAAAGCGGGCTTGAGACATTAAAAACAATAAAAGCTAAAAATATTGAAATACCTATTGTTATGATTACAGGCCAGGGGGATGAACAGGTAGCAGCTGCACTCATAAAGGAAGGTGCATTTGATTATCTGCCTAAAAGAGACGGGTATGAAGATTCAATACCTTTAATGATAAGAAAGACAATAGCTGAATTCAGAGCAAAATTAGAACGGGAAAATTTGCAAAAAGAAATTGTTCTTAGAAAAGAAGAGCTTGAAAAAACAAATGCTCAGCTTATGAAACTGGACAATATGAAATCAGATTTCGTGGCGAACATAGTGCATGAATTAAGAACCCCGCTTACCATAATAAAGGGCAATTTGGATAATATCGATAAAGGTTTCGCAGGAGAAGTTCAGCCGAAGCAGAAAGAAATATTAGGGGATATTTTTAGGGTTATCAACAGGCTTTCTAGGTTGGTTAATGATCTGTTGGATCTTTCCAAGATAGAGTCAGGCAAGATGGAACTTAACAAAGAAAGCCTGGATATAGTTAAGCTGGCTGGAGAATCTGTAAAGGCATTTGAAACATTGGCCAGCAGTAAAAAAATAGGTCTTGTAAAAGAATTTCCTGATAAGTTAGTGATTGTAAATGCCGACAAAGATAAACTGGCCCAGGTTTTTGTAAATCTCTTAGGTAATGCCGTTAAATTTACCGATAATGGCAATGTGACTGTAAAGATAATAGATTTACAGGGAGAGGTGGAGGTCAGGATACAGGATACGGGGCCAGGCATACCTAGCGACCAGCTGGATAAGATTTTTGATAAATTTGTAAGAGTGCTTGCCGAGACAAAAGAAGGGACTGGTCTGGGCCTTCCAATAGCAAAAGATATAATAGTTCTCCATAAAGGCCGCATAAGGGTTGAGAGCGAAAGTGGAATTGGCACCAGTTTTATCTTTATGATACCCAAGTAGCATGTCCAAAAAATCTTGACTAAGGTTTGTCTCTACACTATAATTTTACAATAGAAAACGCATTTTTAATATTAGGAGGGCTTGATATGGGAATGACAAGAAAAAATAGAAGGGCAGAGCAAAAGAGAAAACGAAAAGGCAAGCGGCATGCCAGGAAGTAAAAAAAGAATAGGTATTCTTACAGGCGGTGGAGATTGCCCAGGTTTGAATGCCGGCATCAGAGCAATTGCGAAAACAGCCATCCTTAATTACAATATGGAAGTTATTGGAATAAAGGATGGTTTTTTAGGTTTAATCGAGAATAGGTTTCTGTCTATTTCTTATGAAGATGTTTCAGGGATACTCGCTTTAGGTGGCACTTTTTTAGGAGCTTCAAACAAGGCGAATCCTTTCAGGCACCTTGATTACAAAGACAGGTTTAAGGATGTTTCCAATAGGGCTATAGAGAATTATCGCGCCATGAAATTGGATGGGCTGATTTGCATAGGAGGGGATGGCACGCTTAATATCGCCTATAAGTTATATAAGAAAGGCGTCAATCTGATAGGGGTTCCTAAAACTATAGATAATGATCTCAGGCAAACAGAAGCTACAATTGGTTTTGATTCTGCTTTAATTACAGCTACCCAGGCAATAGACAAACTCCATACAACTGCGCAGTCTCATCATAGAGTTATGATTATAGAGGTAATGGGCAGATACGCTGGATGGCTTGCTTTATATTCAGGTCTGGCAGGGGGCGGGGATATAATATTATTACCGGAAATCCCTTATGACATTAAAAAAGTATGCGAGGTTGTTTTAAAGAGGAATCAGCGTGGCAAAAGATTCAGCATTTTAGTAGTCAGTGAAGGCTCTAGGCCAAAAGATGGCGATATGGTTGTAAGAAAAATGATCAAGGATTCCACAGATCCTATTCGATTAGGAGGTATAGGCAGTAAAATAGCTGATGATATCGAGAAAATAACAGGCTTAGAAACAAGAGTTACTGTGTTGGGGCATCTACAGAGAGGAGGAGAACCTTCGCCTTTTGACAGGATCCTTGCAACGCGCTTTGGAACAGAATCTTGCGAGTTAGCATCTAATGGAGATTTTGGGAAAGTAGTTGTTTTAAAATCAAACCAGATTAAGGCAGTAGACCTAAAGAAGGCCGTCGGGGATATAAAAAGAGTCAGCTTGAAGGACCCTGTTATTAAGTCAGCAATGGCAGTTGGGACTTCTTTTGGCATTTGAGCTTGACGCAGGCTTATTTTTATGATATAAATAATGTTGGCAACTAAATCGGGCATCTTTTCGGCAAGCTCGGTTACCTTATCGGAGAGGTTGTTGCCTTCAGCCCTGTACCTTAAATGGTGCAGGGCTAATTTTGTTTATAAACCCAGCCTTTTATAGGGATGGGATGCATGTTAGTAGGGATAGAGGGCTGGATGAATAAAAAACTATACGGCGGCATATTGGGCACAATAGGATTTCTATTGTCGCCTTTTTCCTGGTGGAACGACCTGTTTATAAATTTTCCTATAGCTTATGTCTTAGCATGCGGGACAAATTTTATTTATAAAGGGGCGTTTTTGGGCGCATTTATAATTTCCTACTGGTTGACGAATATTGCAGGGTTTGTGTTATTACAAAAAGGCCTGGAGAAGATGATGGAAAAAGGCGAAGAAAAAAAGAAATATTTTGGTAAATATTTTTTGAGAGATGTATTATTATCCTTTGCGTATACTTTATTAATAGTAATACTTGTAAAGTTAGGTATAATCAAACCTATTACATAATCTTTACATTCTAACAATGTCAGTTTTGTGAAGCTTCATAGCTTTATAGTTGCGGTATTTTTTATTACTAGATTCGTTTAAGCGAATCCAGCCTCGCGCCGAGGTGCCAGCTATCAAAGCGCTCGGCACCGAGGCGAGCCCCGATTTATCGGAGCGAGGGGTTAAGTTTACATGATAGATCTTAAAAAGCATCTTAATGACTCCCAATTTTTAGCCGCCACTACAATAGATGGGCCAGTGCTTGTTATTGCAGGCGCAGGCTCAGGCAAGACAAGAGTCATAGAATACAGGGTCTTGAATCTTGTTCAAAGCGGCGTTGACCCGGCGTCTATCCTTTTGCTGACCTTTACCAGGAACGCCTCCAGGGTTATGTTATCTCGCGCTGCTGCTCATGATCCCAGATGCGCGGCGGTGGAAGGAGGGACATTTCATTCGTTTGCATATAAAGTATTGAAACGTTATGGAAAAATTTTGGGATTTGCTAATACGTTTTCTATTCTTGACGAATCTGACGCAATAGATGCTGTTGGCAAGTGTTCTGGAGATATCAATATTTCCGAGCATGATAAAAAGTTTCTTAAAAAAAATACAATAAGAAATATAATAAGCATGTCTATAAATAAACACGGCTCCGTGGAGGAAATTGTTGAAAAAGAATATCCGCATCTGGCTGAATACAGTGAATATATAAAAAACGTAAAGTCGAAATACGTAAAATATAAAATAGAAAAAAATTATCTTGATTACGATGACATGCTGGTTTATCTTAAAAAACTGCTTGAGAATGAAGTTATCAGGAATGGAGTTGCATCAAAATATAAATATATAATGGTGGACGAATACCAGGACACAAATAAGCTTCAGGGGGATATAAGTTATTTATTAGCCAAAGACCATACGAACATCATGATTGTGGGGGATGATGCGCAGAGTATTTATGGTTTTAGGGGTGCAGACCATAAAAATATAATGGAATTTCCGGAAAGATTTTCAGGTTGCGCGATAATAAAACTGGAGGAAAATTACAGAAGCACGCAACCTATCCTGGATGCTGCAAATTCTGTGCTTTCCGAGATGAGCAGTAAATATTCCAAAAGGCTTGTCTCTAATATGAAACATAATAAAGGCGCCATGCCACAGATGTGGTTTTTTAATGATGTCTATGAAGAAGCTATGTGGATTGTAAAAAAGATGGATGAATTAAAAGATAGAGGCATACCTCTTGAGAAACAATGCGTATTGTTTCGTTCAAGCTATATATCAATAGCGTTGCAGGCGGAATTGAATAAGAGGGGCATACCCTATCAATTGATGGGAGGCATGAAATTTTATGAAAGCGCTCACGTTAAAGATGTTATGGCGCATTTGAAAATTGCAGCAAATTTGAAAGACGAACTGTCCTGGCACAGGGCACTGGAATTAATAGAAGGCATAGGTCCAAGGACAAGCGAAAAGATTCTAAAAGATATCAGCGCAGGATGTATTTCTAAATATGAAAAAGGTTTTAAATATTCTAATGGTATCCAGAGATTTAAATTATTAACAGAAAGTCTTTTAGATGAAAAAATAAAGGTTGGGGATAAATTTGAAGCAGTTTTTGATTATTATAATCCTTTGATTAAAACAAAATTTGACGACTGGAATACTAGAATAAACGACCTTGAGATATTAAAAAAAATAGCATATAGGTATGATTCGCTTCAAGATTTATTAAGCGATTTTGCAATAGAGCTTCCTGATCCTCAGGAAGGCATTTATCATGCGGAACGCAAAAAACAACCTACGCTTTCTACTATTCATTCTGCAAAAGGTATGGAGTGGGAGGCAGTGTTCTTGATAGGGCTTATTGATGGAGTTTTTCCTGTGAGTTTTTCTTTAAGCGATGAAGAGGGG